>NZ_JBBNLU010000024.1:0-11743 GCF_040092335.1 Collinsella sp. CLA-ER-H8
TGGCCCTCTCGGGGGCAGGGACGTTCGGCCGTGCGCGGGCGCCCGGTCGGCGGCCCGTTCTGGGCGCGCCTCAATCGTAGCCCGAGACGGTCCCGGGCTGACAATTTCGACTGTAATGGACGTTCTTGAATGACTAGTCGTTTAAGAACGTCCCCAATGACTAGGTGAGGAAGGCGTGCGACAATGGTGTGCGTTGTGTTGTTCGCGCTAAGGAGTTGCCATGTTGTTGTGTCCCGTTTGCCATGAACCGTTGGTGGACGATGAGCGTGGGGCCGCATGCGCGGGCGGACACCGGTTTGACCGTGCGCGCGAGGGTTATCTATATCTACTGCGCTCGTCCAAGAGCGGCGACTCCATGGGCGATCCCAAGTCGCAGGCGCGCAGCCGTCGTGACTTTTTGAACCGTGGATACTACGCGCCGTTGCGCGATGCGATGGTCGAGCTGGTGCGCAAGCAGGTGTCTGGGCGCGCCACGTCTGCGAACGGCCCCATGACGCTGCTCGATATTTGCTGTGGCGAGGGCTATTACACCAGTGCCATGGGCGCGGTGCCGGGCGTAGATGCTTACGGTTTTGACCTGGGCAAGGAGATGGTGCGCCTGGCCGCCAAGCGCGGCGATGCGACCTACTTCGTGGCCAACATGAAGGACATCCCCGTGGCCGATGGCGCCTTCGATATGGTGACCGAGCTCTTTGCCCCCTTTAACGAGCGCGAGTTTGCCCGCGTGCTGGCGCCGGAGGGTTCGCTCTACACCGTGGTGCCGGGTGCTCGTCACCTCTTTGGGCTCAAGGAGGTACTCTACGACACGCCGTACCTTAACGATGAGAAGCTGCCGAAGACCACCGAGCTCGAGTTGGTCGGAACGCAGCGGGTGTCTGCGAATATTACGCTTCAGACCCAGGCGGACATCGAGGCGGTGTTCCAGATGACGCCGTACTACTACCGCACGCGCCCCGCCGACAAAGAGCGCCTGGCAAATTTGGATACCCTTCAGACCGACATCGGCTTCATCATCGCCGAGTACCGCCACAGCTAACAACCTGCCAAAAAGGGACAGGTTTATTTTGGTAGGTTTTATCTGGGCAAACGTAAAGGGCCGACCGCGGAGATGCGCGATCGGCCCTTTTTAGTTGCTTGGCTGCAGAGGTTATGAGAAGCGAGCGCTTATAGGCGGTCCTTGTTCTCGGCCTTAACGGCGTGTGCCTGCTGAACAAAGAACAGGTCGTACACCACGATGACAAAGGCGCCAAAGTTGATGGCGTCGCCGCCAAACGCGGGAAGCGTGAGCACCGCTTGGGCAAGCGTGGCGACCGCGGCAACAATACCGAGCTTAAACGCGCCGTCCACCTGCGAAGGCTTGTTGGCGCCCTTGATACCGGCGACGCCTGCGGCAAGGTCGACGAGACCCTTGGCGATAAGCACGACCGCTGCGAGCGTGGCGTACGAACCGTACGTGGAATCGAGACCGCCCGTGGCGATACCGACGCCGGCGGTGACGAGGCTGGCGATGCCCAAAACGAAGTAGATGAGAGCAAGGATTTTGAGAGTCTTGCGAGTGAAGCTCATGGCTGGTCCTTTCGATACGAGTACGCCAACTTGGCGCACCCAATGTACTGCACATATGGTGAAGCACATTGTAGTTCAACGCGGCGATGCATGCGTTTGAAAGCGTCTCTTGCCCGCACGGTCCAACCTTTCAAAAAAGAAAGCTGGGCGTAAGTCAAATCGATGGCAGCGTATGCGCGGCGCTGCGATGATGGGGCCATGGTAAGAGCTGGACCGAAGGAGAAGCCATGATGTACGGAGCAGGGCAAGTGCGTGAGCCGCGGTCGTTGGGAAGGCGCATGAGTGATTCCGTGATCGCTGCCGTGTGCACGGGATTGATGGCGGTGCTTTGCATTGGGATGCTGTGGGCCATGTCACATGTGGGACAATAGCGGACGGTTGGGTGTCGTCATGAACGGCGCCCACGTATTCGTTTTGCTTGCTAAGGAGTACCCATGGGCGTCGTCGATCCCTTTTCTGTTGCTCGGGCCGCGGGGCTTGAGCTGACCGGGAAGCCCGAGGGCCTCACGCTCACCGACGGCACGATGGAGCTGCGTGCCGATTTTGGCCGCATGCTGCCGCGACTCAAGCAGGGCCGTCTGCAGCAAGAGCTGTTGGTGAAGGCTGCGCGCACAAAGGGCATCGAGCGACCATGGGCGATTGACGCTACGGCAGGCTTTGGCGAGGATTCGCTGCTGCTGGCGGCCGCGGGCTTTGCCGTCGATCTGTATGAGCGGGATTGCGTGATCGCGGCGCTCCTCAAGGATGCCCTGGATCGCGCGGCAGATGATCCGGCGCTTGCGGCTGCCGTGTTACGCATGCGCTTACATGCGGGCGAGGACAGCATTGCCGGCCTTCGCCATGTAGCTGAGCTGATCGGTCAGGGCGAGCTTGCCGCTCCCGACGTGGTGTATCTGGACCCCATGTTTCCCGGGCGCACCAAGAGCGCGGCGGTCAAAAAGAAGTTCCAGCTCCTACATCATCTGGAACAGCCGTGCGCCGATGAGGAGTCGCTGGTCGAAGCTGCGCTTGCGGTTCACCCGCGCAAGGTGGTTATCAAGCGGCCGGTGAAGGGGCCACTGCTTGCCGGCGTTAAGCCGAGCTATCAACTTGCGGGCAAGGCCGTTCGCTACGATGTTTTGGTTCCGCCGCGCCCGTAGCTTGCGTGCGATGGTTGGCGCTCCGTCAGTGCCGTGCCGATGCGGAGTCTATTTCCAAGGATGCGACGTCAGATGCCAGCCGCCGCAGTACTCGCATTTGTAGCAGGCCAAACCACGTCGCCCGCGGTTTTCGCAGTCGGCCATAACGGCCTCGGCCTCGGCGCGCGTGTCGTAACGGTTTTTTCGCTCGCACGACTTGTAGCGCCAGGCCTCATCTCGCTCGGCGTCCAGGGCGTCGCGGCGCTCATCCTCGCGCGCAAACAGGTCGCTCATATCGCCGCCCGTAGCAGCGCCCAAAAACTCGCTTTTGGCCTTTGACCAGGCGGCTCGCTTTTTGCTCCCCATCTGCTTCGTGCCCTTCTCCAAACGTTGGTATCATTGCTCAATCAAAGTGATACCAATAAACGTGAGGTCGCCGCGTGATGATCAGAAAAACCCTCGATACCGACATTCCCGCCGTCATGGCTATCTATGACGCGGCCCGCGCCTTTATGCGTGCGCATGGCAACGCCACGCAGTGGCCCGAGGGCACGCCTTCTGCCGAGCAGCTGGCTGCCGATATCGCCGCCGGTGGCAGCTATGTGTGCGAAGTCGACGGCCGCGTGGTGGCGACGTTTGCCTTTTTACCGGGCCCGGACGAGTGCTATGACGTCATTGAGGACGGTCAATGGCGTAGCGACACTCCGTACGCCGTGCTGCACCGTGTGGCATCCGACGGCACCGTGCACGGTATCGCGGCTGCGATGTTTGCCTTTGCCAAAGAACGTGCCGATCACCTGCGCATCGACACGCATCAGGATAACCTGCCCATGCAGGGTGCCATCATAAAGGCCGGCTTTGAGCGCGCTGGTATCGTCTATGTGTCCGACGGCACGGCGCGTGTCGCGTTCGATTGGCTGCGCGAGGCGTAAGAGCAGGGGCGCGTACCAGTCCTTAATTCGAATGAAAAATGGCTCCGGGTGGGGCCATTTTCGATTACTGCGCTGTTTTGAAAGCCGGCTTTCGCAAGGCGCGAACCTACGAAAATCGCCGCGCGGCAACGCGGGACGATGAACTCGGTCGGGGGATAGGGCCCGCTTCGCCCGCCGGCTCGTAAATTGTATCATCCAGTGTGGAACGAGGACGCCCGTTGCCGCGTGCGATGGGCTTGCAATAAGAGGAGAGCCATGTCGAAGCAAGCGGTCGTTGGAATCTTGGCGCATGTCGATGCCGGCAAGACCACGTTGGCCGAGGCCATGCTGTTCAACGCGGGCCGCATTCGCAAGCGCGGCCGCGAGGACGATGGCGATTCGCATCTGGACACTAACGCGATCGAGCGCGAGCGTGGCATTACGATCTTCTCGTCGCAGGCTGTACTCGACCACGGCGATACCCACGTCATGCTCGTGGATGCGCCCGGCCACGTTGATTTTTCGGCCGAGGCGGAGCGCACGCTGCGCGCACTCGACTATGCGATTTTGGTTGTGGGCGCCAACGACGGCGTGCAGGGGCACACCGAAACCCTGTGGCGCCTGCTTGCACGTTATGACATCCCGACATTCATCTTCATCAACAAGATCGATTTGGAGAATCCCGGTCGCGATGTTTTGCTGACACAACTTGGGCAACGTCTCTCCGAGGGCTGCTTGGATGCCAACGAACTGTTGGCGGGCGGGGCCGTTCAGGAGGACGCTGCCGCGTTAGACGAAGAAGCGCTCGAGGAGTTTCTTGAGGCGGGTGAGCTTTCCGTCGCGACGCTGTCACGCATGGTTGCCGAGCGCAAGCTCTTTCCCTGCTTTGCCGGCTCGGCGCTTAAGGACCAAGGCGTGGACGAGCTGCTGGATGGCATATGCGCGCTGATGCGTGAACAGGCGTGGCTCCCGGAGTTTGCCGCGCGCGTTTATCGTGTCAGCCGCGGGGATCGCGGCGAGCGCTTGGCTTGGGTTAAAGTGACCGGCGGCACGCTGCATGCCAAGCAGGTGATTGGCGGACGTTCCGGTGCCGAGGCATGGGAGCAAAAGATCGACCAGGTGCGCATCTATAACGGCGAAAAGTATGAGCTTGCCCAAGAAGTTGCCGCTGGCGGTATTTGTGCCGTGACGGGTCTTGCGCACGTTCGCCCGGGGGACGCCCTGGGCGCGGAGCCTGCGGGCGATGCACCTGTCATTGCGCCGGTCCTCACCTATACGGTGCTTCCGGGCGAACACGATGTCCATGCGGTGTTCAAAGCGTTGGCTGAGCTGGCGGATGAAGACCCCATGCTCGGCGTAAGCTGGAATACGCATCTTGAGCAGATTCATTTGCAGTTGATGGGCGCCGTGCAGCTCGAGGTCGTGCAGCGGGTGTTGGCCGATCGTTTTGGCCTTGCAGTCGAGTTTGAGCCCGGCGGCATTCTCTATAAGGAGACTATTTCGCAGCCGGTCGAGGGCGTGGGCCACTTTGAGCCGCTGCGCCACTATGCCGAGGTGCATCTGCGTCTGGAGCCGTTGCCAGCGGGTTCGGGTGTGCAGTTTGGCACCGTGACCTCGACCGACGAGCTCGATCTTAACTGGCAGCGTTTGGCACTCACCAACGCCATGGAGCGCGACCACCTGGGCGTGCTGACCGGCTCGCCCATCACCGATGTGCGCATTACGCTCACGGGCGGCCGTGCGCATGCCAAACACACCGAGGGCGGCGATTTTCGCCAGGCCACGTACCGCGCGATTCGTCAGGGGCTCATGCAGGCGCGTGAGGCTGGCGCGGCGGTGCTGTTGGAGCCGTGGTACCACTTTGAGCTCGAGGTGCCGGGGGAGTGCGTGGGCCGCGCGCTCTCGGATGCCACGCGCATGGGCGCTGAGTACGAGCCGCCGGCGATGGCGGGAGACCGGGCGAAGCTTGTGGGTCGCGTGCCGGCATCCGAGGTGCAGGATTACGCGCTGGAGGTGGCTGCTTACACGAGTGGTCGTGGGCATCTGTACCTAGAGTTCACCGGCTATGCGGCTTGCCATGATGCCGAGCGCGTAATCGAGACGGCCGCCTATGAGCCCGAGGCCGATCTGCCCAACACGCCCGATTCGGTCTTTTGCTCTCACGGCGCCGGTTACACGGTCAAATGGTACGACGTACCCGCCGCGGCGCACGTAAAGGTCGATCCCTCTACCTTCCGCCCCTGGCGAGCAGCAGACGCCGAGTTTTTCGGCCACATGTGACAAAGGGACAGTTCCTTTGTCACATGCTATTGGTATAACTCGGTATAAGTTGGTATAACTATTGCCAGGGTTTGCCAATCCGAGGAGGCCGACATGAATCCAAATCCCTTTAAGCCAACGGCTGGCAAGCGGCCTCCGATGCTCATCGGTCGCGAGTCGGTCATCGAAGATTTCGAGGAAGGGCTCGATAACGGCGCTGGAGCGCCGGGCAGGCTCATGCTCATTACGGGAAACCGCGGCTGTGGCAAGACGGTTCTCCTGCGGGAGCTGCAACGTCTGGCCAGCGAGCGCGGATGGGCGGTTGTCTCCGATTCCGCTTCGCTTGGCTTATGCGACCGCTTGGCCGACGCGCTTCGCTCAAATAAACCCGTTGTGACGTCAATGGAGTTCGGTCCGTCGTTTGGGCGGATGTCGGTCGAGGCGGCGCGAGCAAGGGGCGAGACGTTGCGAGGGCTGGTCAACGAGCGCCTCAAGAAGCTCGGTCCAGGCAAGGGCATACTGTTTGCGATTGACGAGGCGCAATCTGTGTCTATCGAGGAACTGGCGGCTCTTGCCGTTCTCTATCAGCAGGTGCTCGGAGACCAGGATGCCACGGGCTTGTCCGATAGCGACCAGCGCGGTCTTGCGCTGGTGTTCGCCGGCTTACCCAGTATGGTTGATGATCTGCTCGAAGAGCCGAGCGTGACGTTTTTGCGGCGTGCCCAGCAGCGTACGTTGGGGGCGATCTCTTTGCCCAAGGTACGCGATTCGTATATCCAGACGGTCAAAGACGCTGGTCTTTACGTTGACGCGGAGACGGCGGACCTTGCGGCACACAAGAGCATGGGGCATCCCTACATGGTTCAGCTGGTGGGCTATTACATGTGGCGGTCTGCTGTTCGACGCGGCTCGCAGGTCATCGAAAGGCGCGATGTCGAGGATGGCCATGCGGATGCCGTCTCCGAGTTCTACGAAGCGGTTGACGCGCCCCTGTATTACGGGCTGCGCAGTCCACAGCGCCTTTTTATCGAGGCTATGGCGGTTGACGAGAACAAACCGACGCGCATGGCGGATATCATTGAGCGTTGTGATCGTACCCAGAGCTGGGCGAGTAAATATCGCGCAAGCCTGATTCGCGAGCGCGTCATCGAGGCTGCCGGATACGGCCTCGTCCGGTTTACCGTGCCCATGCTGGGCGCGTACGTTCGCGATCGAGTTTTATGGCATGAGTAGGGTGATAAAGGTGACGGAACAGAAGATGAGCCCGCAGGCTATCGAGGTGCGTGGCGCGCGCGTTCATAACCTTAAAGACATCGATATCGATATTCCGCTGGGAAAGCTTGTGGGCATTGCCGGCGTGTCGGGTTCGGGCAAGAGTTCGCTGGCGCTGGGGGTTCTTTATGCCGAGGGCTCGCGCCGTTACCTGGAGGCGCTCAGCACCTATACTCGCCGTCGTCTGACGCAGGCCGAACATGCCCAGGTGGATGAGGTCTTGCACGTGCCGGCGGCGCTCGCGCTGCACCAGCGTCCGAGCGTGCCGGGCGTACGCTCGACCTTTGGCACCATGACCGAGCTCAACAATAGCCTGCGCCTGCTCTTTAGCCGTTGCGCCCATCACGTGTGCCCACATTGCGGGGCGCGTGTGGAGCCGAGCCTTAACGTGGCTGCGGGCCTGTCGCTCACGTGCCCTGCATGCGGTCGTGAGTTCTACGCGCCGAGCGCCGAGGACCTTGCGTTTAACAGCGGCGGTGCGTGTCCCACCTGCGGCGGCACCGGTGTCATGCGCGAGGTGGACGAGGCGAGCCTGGTGCCCGACGAGTCAAAGACCATCAACGAAGGCGCGGTGCTTCCCTGGGGTACGCTCATGTGGGATCTGATGAAGCAGGTAGCCGGCGAGATGGGTGTGCGCACCGACGTGCCGTTTAACCAGCTCACGCCTCAAGAACGCGACATCGTGTTCCATGGCCCGGCGGTTAAGAAACACATTCTCTACGTTCCCAAAAACGGCGAGGGCGCTACGCCGCTCGATTTTACCTATTACAACGCCGTCTATACCGTCGAGAATGCGCTCGCCAAGGTTAAGGATGATAAGGGGCTTAAGCGCGTGGCGCGCTTTTTGCGCGAGGGCCCATGCCGCGATTGCGGCGGCACGCGTCTCTCCGAGGCGGCACGCCAGCCCCAGGTGCGCGGTATCAATCTGGCGCAGGCATCGGCCATGACGCTGGGTGAGGCGATTGAGTGGGTGCGCGGGGTGCCTACGTCCTTGCCGGCCGAGATGCAGCCCATGGCAGCGGATATCTGCGATTCGTTTTTGGGCGCGGCCCGTCGTCTGGTCGATCTGGGTCTCGATTATCTTTCGCTCGACCGCGCCGGCGCCACACTCCCCACGGGCGAACGCCAGCGCGTGCAGCTCGCCCGCGTGGTGCGCAACCGATCGACGGGCGTGCTCTATGTGCTGGACGAGCCCTCAATCGGCTTGCATCCTGCCAATGTCGACGGCCTGGTAGGCGTGATGCGCGATCTGGTGGATGACGGCAACACCGTGGTTGTTGTCGACCACGATACGCGCGTACTGGCGGAAGCCGACTATCTGGTCGAGATGGGTCCCGTTGCCGGAGCAGGCGGCGGTAATGTGATTGCCGCGGGCACGGTGGACGAGGTCGAACAATCGCAGGGCAGCCGCATCGCCCCGTTTTTGCGCGCCGAGCCCAAGCGCTTGCGTCCGCAGGTGACTGACGAGGAAATGTTCGACCAGGGGCATATCCGCATGGCTACCGATGCCATCCATACCGTCAAGCCGCTCGAAGTCGATATCCCACGCGGCCGCCTTGTCGCGGTGACGGGCGTTTCGGGTTCGGGCAAGACGACGTTGGTGCTCGAGACGCTCATTCCGGCACTTAAGGCTCAGGCAACTGGCGAGCGCCTGCCAAAACATGTGCGCTGGATCGATGCCGAGGGTATCGTACGCGCCAACCTGATTGACGCCACGCCTATCGGCGCCAACGTGCGCTCGACGGTGGCGACCTATGCCGACATCCATGATGAGCTGCGCCGCGCCTTCGCCCGTACGCCCGAGGCCAAGGCAGCCGGCTACAAGGCGGGTGCCTTTAGCTACAACACCGGCGCCTTGCGCTGCCCTACGTGTGACGGCACGGGCTCGATATCGCTCGACGTACAGTTTTTGCCCGATGTCGAGATCGTCTGCCCGGCATGCCGTGGTTCGCGCTACGCCGAGGCCGCCTCGCATATCCATCGCGAGGGCAAGGACGGGAGCCTGCTTACATTGCCGCAGCTCATGGACATGAGTGTGGACGAGGCCCTCGACGCCACGGTGGGACTCAAGAAGGTTCAGGCGCGCTTGCAGACCTTGCACGACCTGGGCTTGGGCTATCTCACGCTCGGTGAGCCCACGCCGGCGCTCTCGGGCGGCGAGGCGCAGCGCCTTAAGCTTGCGAGCGAGATGGGCCGCGTGCAGGACGACGCCGTGTTTGTGTTCGACGAGCCCACGATCGGCCTGCATCCGCTCGATGTTCAGGTGTTGCTGAGTGTGTTTGACGGCCTCGTTGCCAAGGGCGCCACGGTTATCGTGATCGAACACGATCTCGACCTTATCCGTAATGCCGATTACGTGATCGACATGGGCCCGGGCGGTGGCGATGCGGGCGGGCAAATCGTCTGCTCCGGTACGCCGGGCGACATCGCGGCCTGCTCCGCAAGCATTACCGGCCGCTACCTATAGACAATGAGGCAAAGGGACAGCCCCTTTGCCTCATTGATGCCTATTTCACGCATTGAGCCGCGAGGTAGTCGCGGAAGAATGGCAATTCAAATGCGACGATTCCGCGCCCGCGTTCTCCAATGATGCCGGCATCTATCATGCGGCGTCGGTAGCGGGAGACCTGCTGCGGCGAACGCTTAAGGCGTTCGACAAGGTCAGCGGTGGTGGACTCTTCTTCGTCATCGAGCATGGCGATGAGGAATCGCTTGTCCTCTGCGGTGAGTTCCCGATAGGTTGCCGCGAGGATTCGGTCGTCCATCTCGTCGCGCGCGATTTTGATTCCCAGGTCAAAGTCGCGTGACGAGATTTCCTTCGAATCGCTTGTGAGATCCCAGGCACGGTAGCCTACGAGTTGCAATAGGAAGGGAAAACCAGAGATCGAGCGAACGGCTCTATCGATTCCCCCAGCATCTGCCAGGCGATCGTTTTCCTGGATTGTGCGAATCAAGGCCTCGCGTACGTCATAGTCGGCAATGCGACCCAGATGATATTGTTGGGCGCGGCGAAGGAACGAGACCGTCTTGTGGTTCAGCAACGTCGAGACGTTGTTGGGAAGTCCCGCCATGAGCAGGGCGACGCGTTTCCCATCGGTCACAAAGTGCTGATACGTCGCTGCAAGCTGAATCATCTCGTCGAGTGTCGGGTCCACCTCGTCAACTGTGACGAGCAGACCGGTGCCAGCCTCGTTGAGCTGGTCGATGATGTCGCTCATGCGATAACGCCAGGTTGAGGCATCGTGAACGCGATTGACTTCGATGCTGCCGAGCGGTGCAATTCCGAGACCGGTGACTTCGAAGTTCTTAGACGGGTCGATAAGATGGCCGGCAGCACGTTTCGCCCCGAACTCGATTTCCTCAAGCATTCCCGGGAGCGCGGTCGTCTTTACGGCAATCCAGCCGTGGGATTCCGCCCTTGTCGCGAGCGACGACATGAGAGCGGTTTTACCGGTTCCACGCGCGCCTGAGAAGATCGAGGTCAATTCTGGGCGCCTACGCTGGCTCAAGAAGGCGCGGTCCAAATCCCGAATAATCTGTTGTCTGCCAGCGAGATGGGCAGGAACCTCACCAAAACTGGGGGTAAACGGGTTCTCGAGATATTCCACAAGGCTCTCCTTTCGCACCGCCGTTTAACTTTATTTTATTCTAGTTAATTCTGATTAAAAGCAATGGTTCGTTATTTAGAGCATCAATGAGGCAAAGGGACAGCCCCTTTGCCTCATTGATGCCAAAACCAGCTTGTCAAGAGCTAGAGGGTTTAAAAATCTGCCATTTCTACCCCGTCCCCAAATGGCAGGTTTGTTACATTCCCGGAAAGCCTGTTTGGCGCAGGGCCTCGTAGAGGACGATGGCGGCGCTGTTGGAGAGGTTGAGGGCGCTGATGCGGTAGTCGCCCGGGTTGACGAAGTTACCGCAGATATCTTGCTGAAGGATGGCTTCGTGGCTGTCCTCGGCATGCCCCAGCGATTCCTCGTGGGCTTCCCAAGCCTCAGCGTTATCGAGTGAGTCGCAATCGCGCAGCATCGGGATGCGCTCGCAACGCTCGGGCGCCGCGGCAAGCAGTGGCTCGGGAATGCCCGAGCTCTCGCTGCCAAAGACCAAGTAGTCGCCATCGCGGTAGGTACTCTGCGCATAGGTGCGGCGTGCCTTTTTGGTCAGCAGATGCAGGCGTGCGTCGGCAGGGGAGAGACCATTGCGCGCAAGGAAATCCTCCCAGCCGGCATAGGTGGTCACGTCCAAGTTTTGCCAGTAGCCCAGGCCGGCGCGACGCACCGTCTTGTCGTCGAGCGAAAAGCCCAGTGGCTCCACCAGATGTAGACGGGCGCCGGTAACCACGCAGGTGCGGCCGATATTGCCCGTATTGGCCGGGATTTCGGGCGCATACAGCACAATGTTGAACATGAATCTCCTTGGCTCAGAACGAAAAACCACCACGAAGGGGACAGTGAACTGCCTCCCATTTCTTGGACATCGGGAAATGGGAGGTTTGGAGTGGGAAGGATAAACTGGACTTTCTTTTAAGGATCCTCAAGCGTATTGCCGCTCGTATTCCACTGGAGACATGTAGCCCAGGGTGGAATGCATGCGCACCCTATTGTAATAGAGCTCTATGTA
>NZ_JBBNLU010000025.1:0-4909 GCF_040092335.1 Collinsella sp. CLA-ER-H8
GTCCCGCGGGCCGCGAGGTGCGGTTCCGGAAGAGCTCGGGCGATTAGTGCGGCTCGGCTGAGGACGTCGCCGCCCTTGCACCTGCCGTCTATCGACCAGGTAGTCTACCTGGGCCCTTACCGGAAGGAGAACTAATCCCTGGAACGGCTTCCCGCTTAGATGCCTTCAGCGGTTATCCGCGCCGCACGCGGCTACCCGGCCGTGCCGTTGGTCGACAACCGGTTCACCGGAGGTGCGTCCACCCCGGTCCTCTCGTACTGGGGGCAGCCTCCATCGATTCTCCTGCGCCCACGGAGGATAGGGACCGAACTGTCTCACGACGTTCTGAACCCAGCTCGCGTACCGCTTTAAACGGCGAACAGCCGTACCCTTGGGACCTGCTCCAGCCCCAGGATGCGATGAGCCGACATCGAGGTGCCAAACCTTGCCGTCGATGTGGACTCTTGGGCAAGATCAGCCTGTTATCCCCGGAGTACCTTTTATCCGTTGAGCGACGGCCCACCCACTCGGGGCCGCCGGATCACTAGAGCCTGCTTTCGCACCTGCTCGGCTTGTGGGCCTCGCAGTCAAGCCCGCTTGTACTCTTGCATTCAAAAGGACGGTTGCCGACCGTCCCGAGCGGACCTTCGCGCGCCTCCGTTACCCTTTAGGAGGCGACCGCCCCAGTCAAACTGCCCGCCTGGCACGGTCCCCGAGCCGGTTGACGGCCTCGGGTTAGGACGCCGGTCGCGCGAGGGCAGTATTCCAAGGGCGGCTCCCCGGGGGCTGGCGCCTCCGGATCGATGCCTCCTGCCTATCCTCTACACGCGGGACCAGCGGCCAATGCCAAGCTGCAGTGAAGGTTCACGGGGTCTTTCCGTCCTTCCGCGGGTAAGTCGCATCTTCACGACCAGTGCAATTTCACCGGGTCCATGGTCGAGACAGCGCCCAAGTCGTTGCGCCTTTCGTGCAGGTCGGAACTTACCCGACAAGGAATTTCGCTACCTTAGGACCGTTATAGTTACGGCCGCCGTTTACCGGGGCTTGGCTTCGGGGCTTCGCCTTGACGGCTAACTCCTCCGCGTGACCTTCCGGCACCGGGCAGGCGTCAGACCCTATACGTCGCCTTGCGGCTTCTGCAGAGTCCTGTGTTTTTGGTAAACAGTCGCTTGGGCCTCTCCACTGCGGCCCGCCTCCGCTCCCCGGGCAAGCCGGTTCACGTACGCGCGGGCACCCCTTCTCCCGAAGTTACGGGGCCATTGTGCCGAGTTCCTTGACCATGGTTGACCCGATCGCCTCGGTATGTTCTACCCACCCACCTGTGTCGGTTTGCGGTACGGGCGCGCACGCGCCTGCCTAGGGGTTTTTCTAGGGACCTCGGGCTCACTCGCTTCGCTTAAGTGCTTCGTCCGGAGCCTCGCCCTTCTGCGGACCGGATTTCCCTGGTCCGCGGGCCGCGCTCCATCACGGGGACGTCCAGAACCCCGCCGAGCCACCCCCATCCGTCGCCCCGTCGGTCGTAGCGCCGCGTGCGCGGTGCAGGAATGTCTGCCTGCTGCGCGTCGGCTACGCCTACCGGCCTCGCCTTAGCCCCCGACTGACCCTGGGAGGATTAGCCTTGCCCAGGAAACCTCGGGTTCACGGCGGACGAGTTACTCTCTCGTCTCTCGCTACTCATGCCAGCATTCTCACTCCCATGCGCTCCACCGTCGGTCGCCCTCCGGCTTCTCCGCCCATGGGAAGCTCCCCTACCGATTCTAATGAATTAAAATCCCGCCGCTTCGGTGTCCAGCTTAGCCCCGTGTATTGTCGGCGCATGTCCACTCGACCAGTGAGCTGTTACGCACTCTTTGAATGCATGGCTGCTTCTAAGCCAACATCCTGGTTGTCTGGGCGGACGCACATCCTTTGCCACTCGGCTGGAACTTGGGGACCTTAGCGGGCGGTCCGGGCTGTTTCCCTCTCGAGCACACAGCTTAGCCCACATGCTCTGACTGCCGCGCTCTGGGCCGCCGGCATTCGGAGTTCGGTTGGATTCGGTAGGCGGCGAAGCCCCCTCGTCCATCCGGTGCTCTACCTCCGGCGGTGAACGCGCGACGCTAGCCCTAAAGCTATTTCGGGGAGAACGAGATATCTCCGGGTTTGATTGGCCTTTCACCCCTATCCGCAGGTCATCGCCGCCGTTTTCAACCGACGTGCGTTCGGCCCTCCACGGGGTCTTACCCCCGCTTCAGCCTGCCCACGGATAGCTCACCCGGCTTCGCGTCCGCGGCGCGGGACTCAAGTCGCCCTGTTAAGGCTCGCTTTCGCTCCGGCTCCCTTTCGGTTAACCTCGCCCCGCGCCAGCGACTCGCTGGCTCATTCTACAAAAGGCACGCCGTCACAACTGAAAGTTGCTCCGACTGCTCGTGGGCGCACGGTTTCAGGTACTGTTTCACTCCCCTCCCGGGGTGCTTTTCACCTTTCCCTCACGGTACTGGTGCGCTATCGGTCACAGGGTAGTACTCAGGCTTGGATGGTGGTCCACCCAGGTTCGGACCGGGTTTCACGTGCCCGGCCCTACTCAGGGACCGCGTCGCGCCGTCCGGTCTGGGTTCGCGTACGGGGCTGTCACCCGCTGCGGCCGGCCCTCCCATGCCGTTCCGCTCCCCAGCCGGACCTGCGCCCGGGGGCGGCAGCCCCCGGATGCGCGG
This sequence comes from Collinsella sp. CLA-ER-H8, assembly GCF_040092335.1. Classification (NCBI taxonomy): domain Bacteria; kingdom Bacillati; phylum Actinomycetota; class Coriobacteriia; order Coriobacteriales; family Coriobacteriaceae; genus Collinsella; species Collinsella sp. CLA-ER-H8. The sequence continues at coordinate 2,673 of NZ_JBBNLU010000025.1, forward strand.
CCCTGCAACCCCGTCGGCGGAACCCCTGCCGGGTATGCCCGCTCGACGGTTTGGCCATCGGTCCCCTTTCGCTCGCCGCTACTCGGGGAGTCTCGAGATTGATTTCCTCTCCTCCGGGTACTTAGATGTTTCAGTTCCCCGGGTTGTCCTCCCCGGCCCTATGTGTTCGGGCCGGGGATATGCACACCGCTGTGCATGGGTTCGCCCATTCGGAGACCCCCGGGTCGAAGGATGTGTGCTCCTCGCCGGGGATTATCGCAGCTTGCCGCGTCCTTCATCGGCTCCCTGTGCCAAGGCATCCGCCGTGCGCCCGTGGTATCTTGCGGGACCGCTCTCGGGCCCGCGGGATATCCACGTGTCGCTAATAAAAATTAATCGATATCATGAATAGCGCTCGTATGTCGCAATTCGGGTATCTCATACCGCGGCACAGTGTATGTACTGTGCTCGCGATCAGATGCTCCTCACTCATAAATAAGTGAATTCTTCTTGTTTGGATCGGATGAATGATTGCTATCATTCTTACGTTTAATCGCAGAAAAGAATCGAGTCTGGAAGAAATTGATCTTCCATCTCTCTCCTATCGCTATGCGGCTCTCAAGGTACGCGGGTGCGACCCCGGGGACCGGGTGCTGCGGGGACTTATCCTGGCGGACATCTACCGGACGGGCTCCTGCCCTCTATTCGAGTTAAGTTGATCTCTCTAGAAGATTTATCTCCCTAGAAAGGAGGTGATCCAGCCGCACCTTCCGGTACGGCTACCTTGTTACGACTTCACCCCCCTCACCCTCCACACCTTCGGCGCCTCCCCCCTTGACGGTTGGGCCGGCGACTTCGGGTGCAGACGACTCGGGTGGTGTGACGGGCGGTGTGTACAAGGCCCGGGAACGCATTCACCGCGGCATGCTGATCCGCGATTACTAGCAACTCCGACTTCATGGGGGCGGGTTGCAGCCCCCAATCCGAACTGGGGCCGGCTTTCCGGGATCCGCTCCCCCTCGCGGGGTGGCATCCCTCTGTACCGGCCATTGTAGCACGTGTGCAGCCCAGGGCATAAGGGGCATGATGACTTGACGTCGTCCCCGCCCTCCTCCGCCTTGACGGCGGCGGTCCCGCGTGGGTTCCCGGCATCACCCGATGGCAACACGCGGCGGGGGTTGCGCTCGTTGCGGGACTTAACCCAACATCTCACGACACGAGCTGACGACAGCCATGCACCACCTGTATGGGCTCCTCTCGGCCACGGGGTCTCCCCCGCTTCACCCATATGTCAAGCCCTGGTAAGGTTCTTCGCGTTGCTTCGAATTAAGCCACATGCTCCGCTGCTTGTGCGGGCCCCCGTCAATTCCTTTGAGTTTTAGCCTTGCGGCCGTACTCCCCAGGCGGGACGCTTAATGCGTTGGCTGCGGCACGGGGGGATCGTCCCCCCACACCTAGCGTCCATCGTTTACGGCTGGGACTACCAGGGTATCTAATCCTGTTCGCTCCCCCAGCTTTCGCGCCTCAGCGTCGGTCTCGGCCCAGAGGGCCGCCTTCGCCACCGGTGTTCCACCCGATATCTGCGCATTCCACCGCTACACCGGGTGTTCCACCCTCCCCTACCGGACCCAAGCCGCGGAGGTTCCGGGGGCTTCGGGGGGTTGAGCCCCCCGCTTCGACCCCCGGCCTGCCGGGCCGCCTACGCGCGCTTTACGCCCAATGAATCCGGATAACGCTCGCCCCCTACGTATTACCGCGGCTGCTGGCACGTAGTTAGCCGGGGCTTCTTCTGCAGGTACAGTCTTGACTCTTCCCTGCTGAAAGCGGTTTACGACCCGAAGGCCTCCGTCCCGCACGCGGCGTCGCTGCGTCAGGGTTCCCCCCATTGCGCAAGATTCCCCACTGCTGCCTCCCGTAGGAGTCTGGGCCGTGTCTCAGTCCCAATCTGGCCGGTCGGTCTCTCAACCCGGCTACCCGTTGTCGGCACGGTGGGCCGTCACCCCGCCGTCTACCTGATGGGCCGCGGAGCCATCCCCTCCCGTCGGGGCTTTAGCCCGGGCGCCATGCGGCGCCCGGGGGTATCCGGTATTACCCGTCCTTTCGGGCGGCTATCCCGGGGGAGGGGGCAGGTTCTCCACGTGTTACTCAGCCGTTCGCCACTCGCTTCTATCCGAAGATAGGTGCCGTTCGACTTGCATGTGTTAGGCGCGCCGCCAGCGTTCATCCTGAGCCAGGATCGAACTCTCCGTCCAAAATAT
>NZ_JBBNLU010000026.1:0-2323 GCF_040092335.1 Collinsella sp. CLA-ER-H8
TGGTTCGATGTCTGCCCGGATGCGACACATCTGGTGTGTCCATCCTCGCAGTATCCGGTTCTCAAGGTGCACGCCTGCGCGGCTGATCCGGTCCGACCGGGCCGCGCGGCAAGGAGATATATTGCCAAACCGGAGGGGCCCCGGGGGCGGGAATCTGGTCGTACACATTTCCTACATAGTTTGGGATTCTCAGCTGTATTTGCCAGTAATAAAGAGGGGACCTCGTTTCCGAGATCCCCTCCTCTGTTTATCTATAGAAATAGGCTTTCAAAGCCTTAGGCCAGCAGCTTGCGACCGGACTCCTCAATCGCGTCAAGTGCTGCATCTGCCTCGGCGGCATCCGCGCCCTTAGCGAAGATGTACAGCTTAATCTTGGGCTCGGTGCCGGAAGGACGAACAATACCCTTGTTGCCGCCCTCAAGATCGAACTCAATTACGTTAGCCTTCGGCAGGCCGTTCACGCAGGTGTTGTAATCCACGACGGCCTCAATCTTGGAACCGGCGAGCTCCGCGGGCGGGTTCTCGCGCAGACCAGCCATGATGCCGGCCATCTTTGCCGCACCCTCAGCGCCCGGATAACTTAGCGAAATCGTCTTGTTGTGATAGTAGCCATACTTCTCGTACAACTCGTGCATCGCATCGGCAAGGTTCTTGCCCTGGAGCTTATAATACTGCGCCATCTGGCAAATCAGAAGCGAAGTGCTGACGGCGTCCTTGTCGCGCACGTGGTCGCCGGCCAGATAGCCGTAGCTCTCCTCAAAACCGAAGATAAAGCGATCGACCTCGCCAGCATCGGAAAGAGAAGTAATGATGTCGCCGATGTACTTGAAGCCCGTCAGGCAGCGGCGGAGCTCAAAACCGTACTCGTCGGCCAGAGCGTCAACCATGGCAGAAGAAACGATAGTAGTAACGGCAACCTTCTTAGTAAGGTCCTCACCGCGGGCAGCACGGGTCTTGCAGATATAGTCGAGCAGCAGAACGCCCATCTCATTGCCGGTCAGCAGCAGATAGTCATCGCCATTCTTAACGGCAACGCCAACACGGTCAGCGTCGGGATCGGTTGCAAGCAGCAAATCAGGGTGAACCTGCTCGCAGAGATCGATGCCCTTCTGCATGGCCTGACGGATCTCGGGGTTAGGATACGGGCAGGTCGGGAAATCGCCGTTAGGCTCCTTCTGCTCGGGAACAACCGTGACATCGGTGATGCCAGCGCGCTCGAGCACCGTCGTGACGGGAATGAGGCCGGTGCCGTTGAGCGGAGTGTAGACGAGCTTAAGCGGAGCGCCAGCGATCTCCTCGGTAGAAAGGTTAGTCACGCCGCGGGCGAGAACGGCGTCGTAATAACGCTCGAGGCACGAGTCGTCGATCCATTTGACCAGACCCTGCTCAAGAGCCTCATCGAAGCCCATGGACTTCACGCCGGTGAACGTATCGGTCTCGGCGATAGCCTTAGAAATTGCATCGGCGGCCTCGCTAGTAATCTGGCAGCCGTCGGGGCCATAGGCCTTATAGCCGTTATAAGGCGCCGGATTATGACTAGCGGTCATGCAAATGCCACCAGAGCACTTAAGGTCGCGGACGGCCCAGGAGAGCGTCGGCACAGGAGAAATCTTGGGATACACGAGGGCAGTCACGCCGTTTGCTGCAAGAATGGCAGCCGTCGTCTTGACGAACAGCTCACCTTTATTGCGGCTATCACGAGCGATGGCGACCGTCGGATGCTCGAAGGTCGCATTGAGGTAGTCAGCAAATCCCTGGGTCGCACGACCGACCGTATAGATATTCATACGGTTAGTGCCCGCACCGATAGTGCCGCGAAGGCCGGCAGTACCGAAGGCGAGATCCTGGAAGAAAGCGTCGGTAATGGCGTCCTCATCACCCTGCTCCTTCATCGTGTTAAGCTCAGCGAGGAGCTCCTCGTCCTTGACATTGGCAATCCAAGTATCAAGCAGCTCATGAACATCTGCCATGTGAGTCCTTCCGTCACAATCAATAAAACGACCCGTGTAAAACAGGACAAGCGCAGCAGTGCGCTAAAGCAAATATTAGTCCATTGAGAACAAAGAACCGACCAAAGAACGGTGAACGTCTATATTCAGCGGTGGATGATTGGATTGATTTAATTGCTTAGTGAATGCCGCCTTTAACGCAAAAAAGGGGGAGGCCGCGAGGCCTCCCCCTTCTCCATGTCATCCGACGGCTCGGTGCCGTCCACCGGTCAGCGGCGCCCTGGCCTCCCACGGGCTGACCCCGCAGTACTCTCGGCGCGATGGGGCTTAGCTTCCGGGTTCGGAACGGGACCGGGCGTGCCCCCCATGCTCTG
>NZ_JBBNLU010000027.1:0-2289 GCF_040092335.1 Collinsella sp. CLA-ER-H8
TGTTAGCGCTACTGTAAAAACAACCAATTTCGCCATCGCACTTTAGCCGATTCCGCCAACGCAATTTCCCCAATCACGCCAACGCATTTTCACCATTTCCACCAACGCCGGGGCTTACGCTTCGACCGACAAGCGAACGATGCTTTCGGGAGGAGCGGCCGTGGCGGAGAAGAACCTGATCGGAGAGTTGGACATGTACAGGGAAGCGGGCATAAAGCCCAACTTCAGCGACATAGCGAAGCGCTACGGCAAGGACAGGCACACCGTGGCGGCGTACTGGAGGGCCGAGGGCGGCCGGCCCCGCGACGGGCGCGCCGACAGGGCGGGCTCCTTCGACGCGCACATCGAGGAGGTGGCCGCCAAGGCGCAGCTGCCGGGGGTCACCAAGAAGGGCATCCACGAGTGGCTGCTGCACAGGTATCCCGGCGAGAACCTGGCCGGCTACAACGCCTTCACCCAGTTCATGCGCAAGAACGGCATCGCCGTCGGGGCCTCCGTCGGCCCGGAACCGCACCCGCGCTTCGAGACGCCGCCCGGGCTGCAGCTGCAGTTCGACTGGAAGGAGTCGGTCAGGATGGCGAACCGCGACGGCGAGCTGTTCGAGTTCAACGTGTTCGCGGCGACGCTGGGCCATTCCCGCAGGCACATATTCATCCGGTCGGGGACCAGGACGACCGACGACCTGGTCAGATGCATGTACGCCACGATCGCGAGGCTCGGCGGCGTGCCCCGCGAGTGGGTCACGGACAACATGTCCGCCCTGGTGACGGTCAAGGGCGGCAGGCGCCTCAAGGTCCAGCGCGCATACGAGTTCGCCAAGGCCGCCGGCTTCGAGCTGAAGCTGTGCCGCCCGCGCAGCCCCCAGACCAAGGGCAAGGTCGAGTCGTCGAACCGCTTCCTGTCGCGGCTCGCGGCCTACCAGGGCGACTTCGACGGCTGGGACGACATCGACGAGATCATCGCGCGGATCGAGGACGCCAGCAACTCCGAGCCCAACGAGACCACGGGGCTGCCGCCCTCCGCGCTGTTCATGGAGGAGAAGGACGCGCTGCTGCCCGTCGGCAACCTCCGCGCCCTCGAGGAGGCGATGGGCGACGTGGTGCGCGTGGCCAGGGTGCCGGCCACGATGCTGGTCAGCGCGCACGGCGAGCCCATGTCGGTGCCCAGGCGCTGCATCGGCAGGCCCGCCCGCATCGTCTGCATGCCCGGCGGCGCGATGGACTGCTACGTCGGCGGCGAGCTGGTGGCGACGCACGTGGCGGGCGGGCCGGCCTACGACCCGGCGCACTACGCCGAGGCCATGGCCGGGAAGCGCTGGTTCGGCGACGCCGCCGGCGACATCGAGGCGGCCGCCGCCGCCAACCTCGGGCTGCTCGACTCGATAGGGGGCTCACTGTGAGCGCCGCGGTGCAGGCCAGCCCGCTCAACCGCCTGGCGGCCAATCTCGAGGAGCTGGGGCTCGAGGGCATGGCGTCGTCGGTGCCCGAGTACGTCAGGCTCGTCGCCGACGGGAGGAAGAGCCTGGTCGACGCCATGCTCGAGCTCACCGACGCCCAGATAGCCCTCAAGCGGCGCGCCGACGACGAGCGCCGCACGAGGATGGCCAACTTCCCCTACATAAAGACGCTGGCCGACTTCGACTGGGGTTTCCAGCCGAGCGTGCCCCGCGGGCTGGTCGAGCAGCTGGCCACGCTCGAGTTCGTCGACCGCGGCGACAACGTCGTGCTCGTCGGCAGCCCGGGCGTCGGCAAGACCCACCTGTCGATAGCCATAGGCCACGAGGCGGTGATGGCCCGCAAGCAGGTGTACTTCGCCGACTGCTCGAGGCTGGTCGAGGACCTCAAGCACGCCTCGGCGAAGGAGGCGCTGGCGCGCAGGATGCGGTTCTACGAGCACTGCAGCCTGCTGATAATAGACGAGCTGGGCTACCTCGATATCGGGAAGGAGGGCGCCGACCTGCTGTTCCAGCTGGTGAACAGGCGCTACGCGCTCAAGCGGTCGACGATCGTCACGACCAACGTGCCGGTCGGCAGGTGGGGCGACGTGTTCGGCAGCAACGTCACGGCCTCGGCGGTCGCCGACAGGCTGTGCCACCACTGCGCGATGATCAAGATAACGGGCCGGTCGTACCGCCTGAAGGACGTGTCCATCGGCGGTGAGGACGGGAAGGAGGAGGGCGCCTAGGCGCCGAAAGCGGCACATCCGCGTTGGCGAATCCGGCGTATCCGCGTTGGCGCGATTGGCGAAAATGCGTTGGTGGAAATGGTGAAAATTATATTGACGCTAACA
>NZ_JBBNLU010000028.1:0-1073 GCF_040092335.1 Collinsella sp. CLA-ER-H8
GTCGAAGCGTAAGCCCCGGCGTTGGTGGAAATGGTGAAAATGCGTTGGCGTGATTGGGGAAATTGCGTTGGCGGAATCGGCTAAAGTGCGATGGCGAAATTGGTTGTTTTTACAGTAGCGCTAACACGGCGGACCTGGCGCTGGCCATGTCGCACGTGAACTCCGAGCCCCGCGGCGCGCTCGGCTTCTCGACGCCCGCGCGCGCCTTCAGGGCGATGCTCGGGGAGGACGCGGCAGCGCTGCTGGACGCCTACGGCGTGGAGGACGTGGCGCTCGGCGATCTCGACCTGACGCCGGGGCTCATCGAGAGGGCGCGCGCCGAGAGGGGCGATGCCCCGCTGGCCTAGCCTAGAGGGAAAAACGGAATAGACGGACCGACCGTCCGGCTGAGTCTGGGAAGAGGTGCCGGGCGGCGGGCGGAGCATGGCCACCGGACCTATCGAAACACATCTCCACTGTACCTTCAACTGGGAAAACGGCGCCCCCGGACCCCAGGAGGGGCCACGGGGGCGTTCAGCTAACTGCGGGAATGGCCTATTTGCTCAATGTGTTCGGCTGAGATCGGAAATCAACCCGAATTTGTAAATGCGCTGGTAGATCTATATGTTCGGCCCCGAATCGGTGTTGCCTCCCGGCGCGTCCTCGGGCATGAGCGATATTTTGTTGCGCACTTCGTGCTGCAAAATATCGCTCCCCCTGCGGAATGCGCCGGGAGGCAACACCGATTCGGGGCCTGCAAATACATACTTCAGGCACAGTTCTCAAACATGTTCTGGGGGCTGATGCAAATTTGGTGGCTCGGCTAAGCCGAGCCCTTATATAAGGAGGCCGGAGCTAAAGCTCCGGCCTCACTAACTTTCCTATTAGATTAAGTGAGCGATCGAGGAATCGCACTCCCCCTGCCGAGTTACCGCAGGGCCCGCCCTGAAGTTACTTTTCAGAACACTCCGCACTGATATTTTCTGTATTGAAGACGTCGATGATGCACCCGTATACCATTGACGTCGACACCATCAGATGCGGACCGCGCGGTGACCCCACATTCCGCTGGCGCCCATGGGGCTGCCCTCGTT
>NZ_JBBNLU010000029.1:0-981 GCF_040092335.1 Collinsella sp. CLA-ER-H8
GGAAGGAGGAGGGCGCCTAGGCGCCGAAAGCGGCACATCCGCGTTGGCGAATCCGGCGTATCCGCGTTGGCGCGATTGGCGAAAATGCGTTGGTGGAAATGGTGAAAATTATATTGACGCTAACACCGTTGGCGGTGCGCGAGAATATCTCGGCCGCGGCGTCGCGCAGCTCGGGCCTGGTCGGCCTCCGCGGGTGCGCCAGCGCGTAGTAGTAGGTCGACCTCCTGAGCCCCGAGCACTCCAGCAGGTGGCGCAGGGAGTGCCCCTCCGCGCGCAGCGCCCTCACCGCCTCGGCCGCCGCCCTGGTCAGAGCCCGTCCCGCTCGACCAGGGCGCGCAATTTTTTTAGGTAGGCGACCTCGGCCTCGAGCCTGCGGCAGCGCTCCTCGAGCTCCTGCTCGCGGGTGCGGGCCCGGGGTTTCGACCTCGACCCCCTCGGCCTGCCCTTCGGGCGGGGCCGCAGCGCCTCGGCGCCGCCCTCGCGGTAGAGCCTGCACCAGCGCTCCAGCGGGGACTTCGACCTGATCCCGAACTCGGCCATGGCGTCGGCCTTCGCCATCCCGCCGTCGACCACGGCCGACGCCGCGGCGACCATCTGCTCGAATGTGTAACTGGATTGTTTCCCGCCCATGGACAGCAGCGCCTCGCTTCCGAACGCCCGGTATACCCACTGCCATTCTCTCACGGTCTCGCGGGGGACGGACAGGGCCTCGGCCGCCGGCTTGCAGCCGACGCCGGCGTCGAAGAGCTCGACGGCCCGCCTCCTGGACTCCAGGTCGTGCTTCACCCTGAGGTCTATACTCATGGAAAACTGGAGTGGGAAGGATAAACTGGACTTTCTTTTAAGGATCCTCATGGAGTGGGTATGATGAATTGGACACCTAGTTAAGAGCGAAAGGTGTTCAAGATGACCCAAAGAAGAAAGCGATACGACAGGCAGTTCAAGGTCTCGGCGGCAAAGGTGGTCCTGTCCGGGGAAATG
>NZ_JBBNLU010000002.1:0-251112 GCF_040092335.1 Collinsella sp. CLA-ER-H8
ATGGGGCACGGGCGGGCGCTCAAGGCCGTCGCGAGGAAGCGGCTCAGGGCGATATACGCCGTGATGCGCGACCGGGTGCCCTACCGGGAGTAGCCCCGACGGTTGACAAAACTATAGGAACACCCAATGACTAGTCGGCGTAGGTGAAGGTGGTGACGTCGAACATGCCCTCGGGGCGGATGCGGAGCGTCGGGATCACCGGCAGGGGCAGGAAGATGATGCCCATGATGGGATCGAGCGGCGACTCAATACCCATGGCGCGCGCCTTGACCATAAAGTCGTCGTGCTGCGTGGCGACATCCTCGGCCGTGCCCTCGCTCATCAGACCACCAAGCGCCAGCGGAATACGCGCCACGACCTCGCCGTTGCGCACCAACACGTGGCCGCCCTGGCCAACAGCCTCGACGGCAGCCATCATATCGGCCGCGTTGTCGCCCACCACGCACACGTTGTGCGAGTCGTGGCCAATCGTCGAGGCGATAGCGCCGCCTGTGATGGTAAAGCCGCGCACCCAGCCGCGGCCGATATGCTTGCCGACAAGCCCCATGCCGGCGGGACCATCGCCATCGGCGCCCTCGGCTTGCAGCGACACGCCGCGGCCGTGACGTTCGATCAGCATAATGCGGCGCAGGCCCTCGGCGTTCTCGGGGCGAGCCATACCCGTGATGGCCTTGCCCGGCACCACGTCGATCACGGCCTCGCCCGGCTTAAAGGCATAGTCGAACACGTCGAGCGATAGCTTCGGCAGCTTAACGGAAGCACGCAGCTCATCGGCAAGGGCCGCAACCTCGGCCATCTCGGGCGCGATCTCGCCCACAAAGGTGCCGTCCTGCGCCACCAGAGCACCGGCGGCATATACGCGATACGGAGCCGTAGCAAACGTCAGGTCATCAAGCAACAGCAGGTCGGCGCGCTTGCCCGGGGCGATTGCGCCGCGGAGCTCGTGCGGGTCGCGGCAGCCGTGGTCCAGGCCAAATGCCTCAGCCGTGGAAAGGGACGCCATGGAGATGGCGACCACCGGGTCGACGCCGACCTCGATGGCCACGCGGCAGGCATTGTCGATCATGCCGGTCGAAAGAGCATCGGAGGGAGCACGGTCGTCGGTCGCAAAGCAGCAGCGGCGGGCGCGCGCGGGATTCTCCAGCAGCATCGGCGATAGATTGGCCAGGTCATGGCTGCACGTACCTTCACGCAGCATCACATACATGCCGCGAGATAGCTTGTCGAGTGCCTCCTCGGGAATCGTCGACTCGTGGTCGGCGATAATACCCGCTGCGGCATAGGCGTTGAGGTCCTTACCGGCAACGAGCGGCGCGTGGCCGTCAACCTGCTTGGACGGCGTCTGGTTGGCAGCATCGATGCGAGCACAGGTCTCGGGGTCGGCCATAAAGACACCCGGCAGGTTCATCATCTCGCCCAGACCAAAGACGTCGCCCGGATGCTCAGCAAAAAACGCCTGCATGTCAGCGGCGGTAATCACAGCGCCCGCTTGCTCATCGGGCAGCGCGGGCACGCACGAGGGCATCATGTATTTGATGGAAATGGGCGCGCGGCGACCGTCCTCGATCATAAAGCGCAGGCCGTCGAGCCCCGCTACGTTGGCGATCTCGTGGCTGTCGGCAATGGCAGTGGTGGTACCGCGCGTCGCCGCCATGCGCGCATACTCGGCGGGACGGATGTTCGAGGACTCAATGTGCAGATGTCCGTCGATAAAACCGGGGGCGAGATAGCGACCCTGGCAGTCGATAACCTCGGCAGCCTCGTAGGTACCGGCGGCATCGTCGCGATCGTCGTAGAGCACGCCGACGATTACGCCATCCTTGACGGCAACGCTACCGGGCGCCACGCGCTGGCCATATACGTCGACAATCTGTGCATTGGTAAACAGCGTGTCGACGGGCACGCGACCCTCGGCTGCATCGATCACAGACCTCATGACCTCAACGGACATACATACTCCTTTAACTGTAGAAATAACTGCGGAGCGGACGAGCCTTCACCGCAGCAAGCCAATAGCAATTGTATGCCCAAAAGAAGGAGCGGCGGCACACATCTCCGCTTAACGGCACCGCCAAATGATCCCTTGGGGACGGAGAAAAAAGTTGCGGTGGAATAGTTCCTGCCTGGGCGCCCGTATGGCATTTTTAGGAACTATTTCACCGCAACTCAAAAGGCCGCAGTCGGGAACCCCGGCTGCGGCCCTATTGCACATGTTAGGTTGACCTACTTGCTAGACCAATTTAAAGCCCTTGCGCTTGCCCACGGAGAGGGTGTCGCCCAGCTTGAGGGCGCTGGGGTCGATGTTGTAGCTCTTGGGAGCCACGGCCTTGCCGTTGATTTTGACGCCGCCGCCGTCGATATCGCGACGAGCCTGGCCGGCGCTCGCCGAAAGACCCAAGTCCTTGAGCAGGCCGGCGAGGTAGATCTGGCCCTCGTCGTTAACAGTCAGCTCAACGTGCTTCTCGGGGAAGTCGGCGAGCTGGCCCTCCTTGAACACGCGGTCGAACTCAGCCTGAGCCTCGTCGCCGGCACCGGCGCCGTGGTAGGTGTCGCACAGGTCGCGACCCAGAGCGCGCTTGAGCTCATAGGGATCGGCAGAGCCGTCGGCCAGGGCGGCGTCGATCTTGTCGACCTCCGCCGGGGTGAGCGAGCTCGCCAGGCGGTAGTACTTGCCAATCATCTCGTCGGGGATGGACATGGTCTTGCCGAACATATCCTTGGGAGCGTCGGTCAGGCCGATGTAGTTGCCATAGGACTTGGACATCTTGCGCACGCCGTCGGTACCCTCGAGCAGCGGCATGGTGAGCGCAATCTGCGGCTCCATGCCCATCTTCTCCATAAGCTCACGGCCGGCGAGCAGGTTGAAGAGCTGATCGGTGCCGCCCATCTCCACGTCGGCCTTGATCTGCACGGAGTCAAAGGCCTGCATCACGGGGTACAGGAACTCGTGCAGGGCGATCGGCGTCTGAGACTGGTAGCGCTTGGTAAAGTCATCGCGCTCAAGAATGCGGGCGACGGTGAACTTGGAGCACACCTGCAGCAGACCGGCCAGATCCATCGACAAGATCCAGTCACCGTTGTGCACGATGGTGGTCTTCTCGGGATCCAGGATCTTCATGGCCTGGCTCACGTAGGTCTCGGCATTGGCCTCGATCTGCTCCTGCGAAAGCTGCGGACGGGTGGAATTCTTGCCCGAAGGGTCGCCAATCAACGCGGTACCGTTGCCGATGATGAGGGTGACGTTGTGGCCCAGGTCCTGGAACTGACGCATCTTGCGCAGCGGCACGGCGTGGCCCAGGTGCAGGTCGGGGCTGGTGGGGTCGACGCCGAGCTTGATGTTGAGGGGCTCGCCCTTCTCAAGCTTCTTGCGAAGGTCGGCCTCGGGAACGATCTGCGCGGCGCCCGAGGTGATGATACGCATTTGCTCGTCAACAGACAGCATTGGGTATCCTCCTTTTGCTATAGCACCCTCGCCGAAAACGGCGGTGCTGGAAGTCCATAAACTCTCTTATGATAACAAACTGACGCGACGCAGCACCTACGACAGGAAAATCCTCGTCCTGCCGCATGCGTCAATGGCAACTGGCAGACGTGTACCGTCACGCTCGACCAGATAGCGTACCTGCCGACGACGCAAGCAGTCGCGGCAACGAACCTGTCCCGTCGCATCGGTGGCGCAGACGCCCTCGGCGGTCAGCAGGCAGTGCTCGCACACCATAAGCTCGGGACGGTCGGCGTCGACCGGACCCAAGACGCCGGGTTCAGCGGCCAGTTCGGCAATACGCTCCGCATCATTGCCGAGCAACTCCGCCGGCAAGCACACCCGCCCCGCACCGAGTCCGCGCAGCCAGGTAAGCGTGGCCCGATTCGCGCAGAACACCGGCGCCGCCACGTCAAACGTCACGCCCAGCTCGCGAGCGATCACCACCTGTCCCAGGTTGCGGCAGACGACGCGCCCGGCACGCTGCATGAGCGACCGAGTCCGCTCGATATCGCCCACACGGCAGACCTCGTCGAGCACAACAGTCGCATCGGACAGGTCGAGCTCGTCGTGCGGGTCCTGGTCCATCAGCTGCCAGGCAAAGACCAAGCGAGCGGCGGCAGACTCTGCCGACTCTTCCGGCTGCGTGCCGCTATCCATCAGAACGCCCGCAAACGGCAGCGTCTCGACAGCGCGTTTCGCAAGCACGACCGCATCGGCCTCGGCCCGCATGCACTCCAGCGCCGCCGCCGTTTGCTCAAGCACACCAGCGCTGCGAATCAGATACACTTCGCAGCCCGCATCGACCTTACGCTTGCAATGGACAACGATGCGCTCCCCCGCCGCGGCATCCACCGGGCAGGGAACTTGCGGCCAGCGTTTAGGTACATCGGGCCGAGCGTCGGCGCCCGGGTAAAACCTGATCTCGAGCGTATCGCCCGCCGCCACGGCGGCATCGAGCTCGACGGTCACTTCCTCGTGTCCCACGGCAACCAAACGGCCCACACGCACGCCCTGGTTGATCGCGCGTTCAAAGCTCATCAGCTCGGCACCCGAACGCCCTCGCAGGTACGCATCGGTAAACCCACGGTTAAACGACCTTCCCAGCTCGCGCTCAAGCCCTTCCACGGCACCGGGATCCCACGCGCCGTCGCACAGCATATCGAGTGCCCGGCGCCACACCCGCACCACGTTGAATACATAGTCGGGGTTCTTCATGCGCCCCTCGATCTTGAGCGACGCCACGCCGACATCTACAAGCTCGGGCAGATGCGCAATACCCAGATAGTCGCGCGGGCACAACAGGCGATCCCCTTCGACGGCGACAACGCTCTGCCCCGCCTCGTCCACCAGGTCGTACGCCAGACGGCACGGCTGCGTGCAGTCGCCGCGCATCGCCGAGCGCCCACGCCGCAGGGCCGAGAACTCGCACGCCCCCGAATAGCCGATGCAAATCGCACCGTGGCAGAATACCTCGATGGGCACGCCCGTGGCACATAGCGCCGCAATCTCGTCGACCGCCAGCTCGCGTGCCGTCGTCACGCGCTCAACTCCCAACTCCTTGGCAGCCAACTGCACGGCACCCTCGCTATGAGCGCCCGCCTGCGTGGACAGGTGAATCTCGACCCCGGGAATCGCCGCGCGCAGCGCGCAGGCCAACCCGGCATCGGCAACAATCAGAGCATCGGCGCCCAGCTCCAGTGCATGAGCTCCCAACGCCACCGCATCGGACAGCTCATCGTCAAACACGAACACGTTGAGCGTCACGTACACGCGCACGCCATGGGCATGCGCCACGGCGCAGCCGCGCGCAAACTCGTCATCCGTAAAGCCATGCGCGCTCACGCGGGCGTTAAAGCCGCCCAACCCCGCATAGATGGCATCGGCACCCGCGGCAATGGCCGCAAGCATCTGGTCGAGTCCGCCCGCCGGCGCCAGCAGCTCGGGCAGCGCCGCACCGGCAGCATCCAATCCAGTCTCGTATTGTCCGCTCGGCCCCATCGCCCGAATCGCCATCGGCAAACTCCTTACCAAGGTATGCATTCACTCTGAAAAATGCCGTCTTCCAGCATACACGAGGCCTCGCGCGCCCCGTTTGGTTTATCGTGTAATAACTTATGTCCATCCTGCCCCGACGGCACATCCGCCGTCCGGCACGACATACCTGGAGGTCAATATATGGGTCCTCGCCAACGACAGGGACGCAGCCGTTCAAAGACGCATGCCCTGCCCATAATCCTGCTCTCGTTTTTGGGCTTTTTGCTTATCGCGGGCGTCGCGTTTGGCATCGGCATGGTCGGCAACGTCAACCGCTGGCTGTCCGATCTGCCCGACTACACCGACGCCAACGCGTATCTGGTGAGCGAGCCCACCGAGATCGTCGACTGCAACGGCAACAAGATCGCGAGCTTCTACACGCAAAACCGTAAGTCCATCACCAAGGACGAGGTCTCCCCCTACGTGCTGCAGGGCACCGTTGACGTCGAGGACGAGCGCTTCTACGAGCACGGCGGTATCGACCTGTGGGGTATCGCGCGTGCTGCGGTGGCAACCCTCGGCGGCGGGCACGAAGGCGCCTCGACTATCACCCAGCAGCTGGTGCGCAACACCATCCTGCAGGAGGAGCAGTTCGACTCGACCATCGAGCGTAAGGTGCGCGAGGCCTACATCGCCATCAAGATGGAGGACATGTACTCCAAAGACGAGATCCTCATGATGTACCTCAACACCATCTACTACGGTCACGGCGCCTACGGTATTGAGGCCGCCGCCGAGACCTATCTGTCCAAGAGCGCCGCCGACCTCACCCTGAGCGAGGCCGCGCTGCTCATCGGCCTTCCCAACTCGCCCTCGCAGTACGACCCTACGGTCAACCCCGACCTGGCACTGTCTCGCCGCAACAAGGTTCTCGACAACATGCTGCGCCTGGGCCACATCACCCAGGAGGAGCACGATGCCGCACAGGCCGAGCCCATCACCCTCAACGTGACCGAGATTTCGGGCAGCGGCGTCGACGTATACTCGCAGCCCTACTTTGTCGCCTATGTTAAGCAGCTGCTGGAGCAGGAGTTCTCGACCGACGTGCTCTTTAAGGGCGGCCTGACCGTCAAGACCACCATCGACCCCACGATGCAGCAGGTGGCGGAGAATGCCGTCCGCGAGCAGCTCGACACGCTCTCACTCGACGGCCTGGACATGGGCATGGTTGTCGTCGACCCCAAGACCGGCTACATCAAGTGCATGGTGGGCGGCTATGACTACAACGCCGACGAGAACCACGTAAACCATGCCACGGCCAAGCGTCCCGTCGGCTCCACCTTTAAGGCCTTTACGCTGGCAACTGCCATCCAAAACGGCATGAACCCCAACGTCACCCTCAACTGCAACTCGCCGCTCAAGGCCAAGGGCACCACGACCGAGGTCCAAAACTACGCCAACCATAGCTATGGCAACATCACGCTTAAGCAGGCGACGGCATACTCCTCCAACACCGGCTACATCCAGGTGGCGGAAGCCGTCGGCAACAGCAAGATCATCTCGCTCGTCAAAAAGCTCGGCATCGATCCCGCCAAGGACAACATCGAGGACGTTCCCGTCATGACCCTCGGCACCGGCTCGATCTCGCCGCTCGAGATGGCCGCCGCCTACGCGACGTTTGCCAACGGCGGCTACTATCGCCAGCCGATCGCCATCACCGAGATTGACTCTCGTACCGGTTCGGTGCTGTACCAGCACACCGACAATCCCTCACAGGTGCTTACCGAGGGCGAGGCCGCCGCGGTCACCGATGTTCTGTCCGGCGTCATGCAGGGAAGCGGTACGGGTGCTGCTGGCGCCCTGAGCGTCAACCAGCCCTATGCCGGCAAAACGGGCACCACCGACAACACCACCAACCTGTGGTTCTGCGGCTATACCCCGCAGCTGGCGTGCGCCCTGTGGACCGGCTATTCCGCGGGCGAGATCCCCATCCAAAAATACGGCACGGACCTGCTGGGCGACAGCACCAACCTGCCTGTCTTCAAACGGTTTATGAACACCGTTCTGACCGGTACCGAGCGCGAGGAGTTTGCGACCGGAACGGCGCCCACCTATAAGAACAATAGCGTCTGGAAGTTCTACGGCACCAACAACACCAAGAAGACGGAGAACGACGACAAGGACAAGGACGAGAACGAGGACGAAGAGGAAACCACCACAACGACTACCACGACGACCACAACCACCGAGACCACGGGCGGCGACACCACCGGCGGCACCGGTACGACCGGTGGCTCGACGGGCGGCTCCACTGGTGGTTCGACCGGCGGCGATGGCGGCACGCCTACGCCTACGCCCACTCCCGATCCCTCGCCCACGCCTGACGATACGGTCGGCTAGAAATCATCCGGCCATAAGCAACAAGGCCCCCGAGCAGCCTATTGAACTGCTCGGGGGCCTTTTAGTTTGAAGCGACCTGGTGGGCGGTCTTTATACCGGCAAACAAAAAAGGGGGTACCGACCAATGTCGATACCCCTTACAAGCCACGATGTCAGCGCGCACAGAGCCGAGCGCACGACCCGCACGCCTACTTGCGAGAATTGCTCAGCTTATTGATCAGCGCCTCGAGACGCTCGCCGTCCTCGGCCGTCTGGGCAATGACCAAAATCGTATCGTTGCCGGCAAGCGAGCCAAGCACATCGGGCAACTCTGCCGCATCAACGGCGGCGGCGATGCCGGAAGCCGTGCCAGGCTGAGCCTTGATCATAACCAGATTATCGGTACGCAGAACGCCCGTAACGAGCTCGGAAACCATACGCTGCAGGTGCAGGTCCTCTGCCAGAACATAGATGCCCTCAGGGAGCTTACGCAGCCCCATATCGGCAATATCGCGAGAGACAGTCGCCTGCGTGCAATCAAAGCCCATAGCGCGGAGCTCATCGACCAGCACGCGCTGCGTGCGGACGTCCTTATTGCGCACAATATCTCTAATGGCATCCTGGCGCCCATTGCGTTTTTTAGCCATACAAACCCTCTCTCCAAAAGATGGCGGAGACAATCAATCAGTGATTGAATAGTTTAACGCTATTTGAAGGCTTTTGTGTATAAGAACGCATTTCGAAACAATTCTATGCAAGTTTGTTTCGTAATGAGCCGTTTAGGCGGTTTTTGCGCCCGTCCGGTTAAGAAAAGCTGCCAGATGCGTACACATCACGCAGCGCGCGGGCTTGGCGCTGGCAATCGGCCCAAACAACAGACCCAGTCCCCGATGGTTGTCCTTGAGCGCGGCGACCATCTGACGGGTTCGAGGCGCATCGAGCATATCACGCATGCGGGCGGAACGCTCGATTGACGACAACCCATGCGGGCTCAGGCACAAATTCTCGATGCAGGCGACCAGTCCGGCAAAGTAGAACTTTTGGCTTGCCAGCTTGAGCCGACCACCGCTATCTGCTTCCGAGAGTGAGTCCGCAAGCTCGTCGAGCGCTCGAGTGTCATCGGATATCCTGGCATACATGGTGGGATCAAAGGCATCTGTAAGCTTAGGTGCCACCGCGTGGAAACAAGCGTCGCCGCAGCCGGACACGAATCGTGCCTGCGAGAGCGCATAAGCCATAAACTCAACCGTACGGTACGCCTTGCCGCGCGACAGGCATGCCTCAAACAGCGGACGGCTATACATCACGCCAGAGGTCTGAGCGACTAGGCCGCCTAAAATCAACTGAGGCAGCCCGGCCACCATCGAAGATTTGCTATCAATGGAAATATGAGCAGCATCCAAGACGCGCGAATGGCGCTCTCGATGTGCATCATAGCGGTCGAGCGACACCGAGGGGAGCACAATGTCTGCCGCAGTATCGCACGCGATATCGACCATCTTGGAAAGGGCCTGCGGAGCAAACCACTCATCGGCGTTCATGGCGATGATTTGAGAGCCACGCGAGGCAGCAAAACCGGCACGAAGACAAGCACCGCGCTTCGAGTCCTCGACGTCAATCAAATCAATATGGATGTCCCTGTCGGCAGCAACTTGAAGCGAATGGCGCACACCGGGCGCAGCATCGCGGCAGACAACGACAATCTGCAAATCGTAGAGGTCTTGGTTCTGGATACTCTCGAGCGCACGCATCGCATAGCTGGGCGAACCTTCTACCACAAGGATCACCGAAAGTCGCGGATGCGAGCCACGTCGAACCAAGTTATCCGTCCTCTCGACAGCAATGAATCAAACCGTGGTTCATGGTACACCCCGGCAATAAAAGCAATGAGACACCGGTTGTATTGCACGCCAAGAACAGATGTTGCACACGCGCAGCCCACAGATGACAGGTGCCGACGCACGACGCGTCAAGCCCTCCCCTAGTCGAGCACGACAAGCTCGGCGGGATCGTAATCCACGCCCATAAACGTAAGGCCGCAGGCAGGAGCCGTGGGGCCCGCAGCGATACGGTCGCAAGCATCGATGACCTCGCGCATCCACTCGGGTTCACGGCGATGCATGCCAATCTCGACAAGCGTGCCCACGATCGTGCGGACCATCGAATGCAGAAACGCATTGCCCTCGATGGTAAACGTCAGGATGTCCTCGCCAAACGCAACCTCATGGCCAAACTCGGCACGCATCACGCAGCGATGCGTGGGCTTGCCAACGGCCGAGGCAACCTTGCAAAAGCTTTTAAAGTCCTGCTCGCCCAGCAGCGCGGGGCAGGCAGCAGACATAGCCTCAGCATCCAAGGGATAGCGATGCCACCACACGGCACCGCGGGACAGCACGGGGCGCGCATCTCGATCGGCAATACGGTACGTATACGTACGGGAACGCGCGTCAAAACGTGCAGAAAAGCCTTTACGGGCCCTGTAGACCTCGTTTATGGCGATATCTTTGGGCAGCAGGGCATCCATGGCCCTCAGCCACCTACGGCGCGTCAGGACAAGCTCAGCGTCCGTTACGGGCACACTAATGTACTGCGCCACCGCATGCACGCCGGCATCGGTGCGCCCTGCGCACGTCAGGTCGATCGGACGGCGCAGGAGCGTCTCGATAGCGCGGCGCAGCTCGCCCGCAACCGTCGTCTGGCCAGGCTGCTCGGCAAAGCCGCTATAGGACGAGCCATCGTAGGCCACGCGGAAAACGAGCGTGGCATCGAGCTCAGGAATCGAATTGAAATCAGACGGCGCGGTCATGGGCGCTCCCAACAAACAGGCAATGGCATTTCGACAAAAAAAGAGGGGTACGCGAACGTACCCCTCGAATATAGCCTATGCAGACGGATTGTCTACTCAGCGGTCTCCTCAGCAGGAGCCTCCTCGGCAGCCTCGACCTTCTTGGGAGCAGCGGCCTTCTTGGGGGCCGGAGCAGCCTTCTTGGCCTTAGGCGTGCAAGGCTCGGTGACGAGCTCCATGATAACGATGGGAGC
Source organism: Collinsella sp. CLA-ER-H8 (assembly GCF_040092335.1). Lineage (NCBI taxonomy): Bacteria > Bacillati > Actinomycetota > Coriobacteriia > Coriobacteriales > Coriobacteriaceae > Collinsella > Collinsella sp. CLA-ER-H8. Next base: position 10,877 of record NZ_JBBNLU010000002.1, read on the forward strand.
ATTGTCGCCCTTACGGTTACCGAGCTTCATGATGCGGGTGTAACCGCCGTTGCGGTCCTGCCACATACCCTGGGCAGCCTTGTCGAAGATCTCGGCAACGAGCTGCTTATCGCCGAGCTTGGCGATAGCCAGACGACGAGAGTGCAGGTCGCCCTTCTTGGCCCAGGTGATGATCGGATCGACGACCGAACGCAGCGCCTTAGCGCGGGTCTCGGTGGTCTTGATGCGGTCGTTCTCGAAGAGGGCCTTAGCAAGGCTCTTCTTCATGGCCTTGGTGTGGCTCGCATCGGTGCCGAGCTTCAGGCCCTTCTTAACGTTGTGACGCATGGTCTAGTTTCTCCTCAAATATGCGAAGCATTAAGCCTTCAGGCTCAGGCCCATGGACTCAAGCTTGTCCTTCACTTCCTCGATCGACTTAACACCGAAGTTACGGATGTTGAGCAGATCGTTCTCCGAGAACTCAACGAGCTGACGGACCGAGTGAATGCTGGCGCGCTTAAGGCAGTTGTAGGAACGGACGGAAAGGTCCAGATCCTCGATCTGCTTGTCCAGCTCGGCGTTGTCGTTGGTGACCTCGGGAGCGAAGATCGAAGCCTCCTCCTCGACCTCGGGGGTCTCGGCAAGGTTCATAAAGGCGGCCATATGCTGGTTGATGATATTGGCAGCCTGGACCACGGCGTCGCGCGGGGCGATGGAGCCGTTGGTCTCGATCTCGAGGACAAGGCGGTCGTAGTCGGTGTGCTGACCGACACGGCAAGCCTCAACGAGCTTGGCGCAACGGGAAACCGGCGAGTACAGCGAGTCGACGTGGATCACACCGATGGGATCGTTGTCGCGCTTGTTGGCCTCGCCAGAAACATAGCCGCGGCCATAGCCGATGCGCATGCTCATGGTGAGATGGCCACCCTCGGTGAGCGTTGCGATGTGCTGCTCGGGGTTGACCAGCTCAAACTCGGACGGAATAAAGAAGTCCGCACCGGTGACCTCGCAGGGGCCGTCAACCGAGATGGTGGCGGTCGCCTCGTCGGTCGTGCCGAGAGCCCTGAAGACAAGACCCTTGACATTCAGGACGATGTCGGTGACATCCTCGACCATGTTAGGGATGGTCATGAACTCGTGCTGCGCGCCATCGATCTGAATAGCCTCGACGGCGGCACCCTCGAGCGAGGACAGAAGAACGCGACGAAGGGAGTTACCCAGCGTATCGCCGTAGCCACGCTCGAGCGGCTCGACGGAGACACGAGCAGACGTCTCGTTGATCTCTTCGACCTGAACCTGAGGCCTAATGAATTCTGACATGTATTACCTCCAGCCTCAGCAGCCCGGATGGACTACTTAGAGTAGAGCTCGACGATGAGCTGCTCGTTGATATCACCGCTGATCTGCTCACGCGTCGGCAGAGCGAGCACGTTACCAGACAGCTTCTCGATATCGACCTCGAGCCAGCCAGGGACCTCAAAGCGCTCGGAGGAAATCAGAGCCTCCTTGATGGGGAGGAGGTCACGGAACTTCTCGCCGACAGCGACGACGTCGCCGGCCTTGACGCGGTAGGACGGGATGTCCACGCGCTTGCCGTTCACGGTGAAGTGACCGTGACGGACGGACTGACGAGCCTCTTTGCGGGTGCGGGCGAAGCCAAGACGGAAGACGACGTTGTCGAGGCGAGACTCAAGGATGATCATGAGGTTCTCACCGGTGACGCCGTTCATCTTACGGGCCTTGTTGAAGTAGCCGTGGAACTGCTTCTCCAGAACGCCATAGATGAACTTGACCTTCTGCTTCTCGCGCAGCTGCATGCCGTACTCAGATTCCTTGCGACGGCGCTTGGGCTGACGGATAGATTCCTTCTTGCTGCTGTAACCGAGCTCAGCGGGATCGATCCCGAGCTGACGGCAGCGCTTAAGAACAGGAGTCCTGTCGATTGCCATATTGATACGATCCTTTCAGTTACACGCGGCGACGCTTCTTGGGGCGGCAGCCGTTGTGCGGAATGGGGGTCTTGTCCTGGATGCTCGAGACCTCGAGGCCAGCAGCCTGGAGGGAGCGGATGGCGGTCTCACGACCGGAGCCGGGGCCCTTGACGAAGACGGAAACCTTCTTCATACCGTGCTCCATGGCCTGCTTGGCAGCAGCCTCAGCAGCCATCTGGGCAGCGAACGGCGTGGACTTACGGGAGCCCTTGAAGCCCACCTGGCCAGCCGACTTCCAGGAAATGACGTTGCCCTGGGGATCGGTGATCGAAACGATCGTGTTGTTGAACGTAGAACGAATGTGAGCCTGGCCCACGGAAATGTTCTTACGGTCCGCGCGCTTCAGACGGGCAGCGCGAACGTTCTTCTTAGCAGTAGCCATCTATCTAGCGCTCCTTATTTCTTCTTCTTAGCACCGATCTGACGCTTCGGGCCCTTGCGGGTACGAGCGTTAGTGTGGGTGCGCTGGCCGCGGACCGGGAGGCCCTTGCGGTGACGAAGGCCGCGGTTGCAGCCGATGTCCATAAGGCGCTTGACGTTCTGGTTGCGCTCACGGCGGAGGTCGCCCTCAACCATGATCTGGTTCTTATCGATATAATCGCGGATGGCGTTAACCTCATCCTCGGTGAGGTCCTTAACGCGCGTATCCACGTTAACGTTGCACTCGACGCAAATCTTCGTCGCAGTGGTGCGGCCGATGCCGTAAATGTAGGTCAGACCGATCTCAACGCGCTTCTCACGCGGGAGGTCGACACCATTAATACGGGCCAACGTAGTCTCCTCTCTTAACCCTGACGCTGCTTATGACGGGGGTTCTCGCAAATGACGAGGACCTTGCCATGGCGCCTAATGATTTTGCACTTATCGCACATCTTCTTGACCGAAGGACGTACCTTCATCGTTCTTCCTTTCGGTAGCGCTCAAACTACTTCCCTACTATCTACTCGCCCAGCCGCAGGCGTTTAAAACTATGGCTGGTCTTCACACACAATCCGACCGTAGGTTGAGCTAAGCCTGCAGTCGGAAATGGAGTGCGTGTATGCGTGCCGCTATTTGTAGCGATAGGTGATGCGGCCGCGGGTCAGGTCGTACGGGGAAAGCTCCACGACAACCCTGTCACCGGGGAGAATACGGATGTAATTCATTCGGATCTTGCCAGAAATGTTGCACAGAACCGAATGACCGTTCTCGAGCTCGACCTTAAACATGGCATTGGGCAGCGGTTCCTTTACCGTACCCTCGAGCTCAATTGCGTCTTCCTTCTTCACAAGCAATCATCTTTCTCTAGAAAACGACAGCGATTGAGTATTCTACAACACGTATGCACGCATCGTAATAACTTCGTAATGGCTCCACAACTAAGTGGAACTTGTTACATTTCTCCGCCTTGGAGCGAACACCAAGAACCTTGGGCATCCGTGGTGAGAATCACCGGACCGTCATTGGTAATGGCGACGGTGTTCTCGTAGTGCGCGGCGGGCAGGTGGTCGTTGGTCGTAACGATCCAACCGTCGGAGCCCGTGCTCACATGGTTGGAACCCATCGTAACCATCGGCTCGATGGCAATGACCATGCCGGCTTGGAGGCGAACGCCCCTCCCCTTCTTTCCATAGTTAGGAACATTGGGGTCCTCGTGCATCACGCGGCCAATGCCATGGCCCACATAATCGCGAAGCACGCCGTAACCGTGAGACTCGGCGAGGGACTGAACGGCATAACCGACGTCCCCGATATGGTTACCGGGAACAGCCTGCTCGATGGCAGCCTTAAGGCAATCGCGCGTAACCTCGCACAAAGCCTTGGCTTCGGGCGTGGGGGTGCCGACGAAAAACGTCCAAGCGTTATCGCCGACCCAACCGTCGACAACGGCTCCCGTATCGATGGAAATGATATCGCCATCGCGCAGGATCATGTCGGGGTTGGGAATACCGTGGACCACGGCATCGTTGATCGATGCGCAAATGGTCCCCGGGAACCCGCCGTAACCCTTAAAGGCCGGGGTGCCGCCATGCATGCGGATAATCTGCTCCGCGAGCTGATCGAGCTCAAAAGTCGAAACGCCGGGGCGCACCATGGCTCCAACGTGGCGGAGCGCCATCTTAGATAGCGCTCCTGCCTTCTTCATCTGCTCGATTTGCGTTGCAGACTTAATCTTGATCATAGACCGAGAGCCTCTTTGACATCCCCGTAAACGGTCTCGCGAGCCTGGTCACCGTTGATCGACTTGAGCAGACCCTGGCCACGATAGTAGTCGACGAGCGGGCTCGTGGACTTCTCGTAGACGTCGAGACGGTTCTTGATGGTCTCGGGCTTGTCGTCGTCGCGCTGATACATCTCGCCGCCACACTTGGGGCAGGTAGCATCGGCAGCGGTGCCGGTGTAACCGCAGGCGCGGCAGGTGCGACGCGAAGACAGACGATCGATAATGACCTCGGGGGCCACATCGACCAGAAGGGCGCAGTCGATCTCGCGACCCATGGCGGAGAGCTCGGAATCAAGCGTCACGGCCTGGGCGGTGTTGCGCGGGAAGCCGTCGAGGATGAAGCCCTGCTGGGCGTCATCGGCGGCAAGGCGCTCCTTGACAAGGTCGATCACGAGCTGATCGGGAACGAGCTCGCCAGCGTCCATGTACTTCTTAGCCTGAATACCAAGCTCGGTGCCACCCTTGACGGCAGCACGCAGCAGGTCGCCCGTGGAAATGTGAGCGACGCCAAACTCGGCGACGAGCTCCTGTGCGACGGTACCCTTACCGGCACCCGGAGCTCCGAGCAATACGAGGTTCATGAGCAATCCTCCTCTAGCCTATTTAAAGAATCCATCGTAATCATACATCTTGATCTGGCCTTCGAGCTTATCGACCGTGTCGAGCACGACGCCGACCATGATGAGGATGGACGTGCCGCCAAATGCCTGGATTAGCTGGTTACCCGTAAAGGAGAAGATGATCGAAGGCACGATGGCGATGAGCGCCAAAAAGACAGCGCTGGGAAGCGTAATCTTGTTGAGCGCGTTCTTGATGTAGGCCGCGGTAGCCCTACCCGGACGCACGCCCGGAATAAAGCCGCCCTGCTTCTTAAGGTTGTCGGCCGTGTCATCGGGGTTGAACACCATGGACGTGTAGAAGTACGCGAAAAACACGATGAGGACAACGTTAAGCACCCAGTTGAGCCAGCCGCGCGAAAGCGCAGAGGCAACTGCCTGGATCCAGCCGATGCCGGGGAAGAACACGGCAATCTGAGCCGGGAAGTACAGCAGCGCCGAAGCGAAGATGATCGGCACGACACCCGCGGTGTTGACCTTGATGGGCAGGTAGGTGGTCTGGCCACCCATCATGCGACGGCCCACGACGCGCTTAGCGTAGGAGACCGGGATGCGGCGCTGGCCGCGCTCAAGGAAAACAATCAGCGGGATAACCAGCAGGATGATGGCGCAGATGATCACCATGGTGATGATGCCACCGGCATTGCCCTCGGTGCTGGAGAAGATAGCCTGCGGCAGACCGGCCATGATGTTCGCAAAGATGATCAGCGACATGCCATTGCCGATACCGCGCTGGGTGATGAGCTCACCAATCCACATGATCAGCATGGCGCCCGCGGTGAGCGTACCGACGATCATGAGGTCGAAGATGATCTCGGGAGCGCCGGCGCCATTGAAGCTGATGCCAAAGCTCTTAAAGAGGAAGAGGTAACCCACGGAGTTGAGGATTGCCAGAGCCAGGGTGAGGTAACGCGAATACTGCGTAATCTTGGTCTGACCGACCTCGCCCTCGCGGGCAAGCTCATGCAGGGAAGGCACGACGGCCTGGAGCATCTGGAGGATGATCGAGCTGGTGATGTAAGGCATGATGCCCAGCGAAAACACCGACACATAGCTCAAAGCGCCGCCAGAGAAAAGATTCAGGAGGGCCATAGCACCTGCGGCGACCGAATTGTTATCGGTCGAGAAAAGGCCCAGCATCCCCTGGAAGGGAATGCCGGGCACAGGAACGTGCGCACCAATGCGGTACACGACGAGCATAGCTATGGTAAAAAGAATCTTTTCGCGCAATTCTTTGATGCGGAAAGCATTCTTAAGACCATTTAGCACGGCAGCTCGACCTTTCCGCCGGCGGCCTCGATCTTGGCCTGCGCAGAAGCGCTGACCTTGTCGACCTTGACCGTGAACTTCTTGGTGAGCTCACCATTGCCGAGCACCTTGACGGGCTCGAACTCGCTCTTGGTGATGCGAGCGGCCTTAAGAGCGGCACCGTCGATCACAGCGCCGTCCTCGAACTTGCGCTCGAGACGCTCAACGTTAACAGCGGTGTACTCGATACGACGGGGGTTGCGGAAGCCCGGAAGCTTGGGCAGGCGCATGGCCAGCGGAGTCTGGCCACCCTCGAAGCCGGCACCCTTGGTGCCGCCAGAGCGGGAACCCTGGCCCTTCTGACCGCGGCCAGAAGTGGTGCCGTGACCCGAAGAATTGCCACGGCCGACGCGCTTGCGGTTCTTGGTGGAACCGGGCGCGGGAGTAAGATCGTGAAGCTGCATTTGCTACTCCTCTACAATCTCGACAAGGTGCTTGACCTTGAAGATCATGCCGCGGACGGACTCGTTGTCAGCAATCTCGCGAACCTCGCGGATCCTGTGGAGACCGAGGGCACGGACAGTACGGACCTGGTCCTGCTTGCAACCGTTGGTGCTGCGGACCTGCTTGATCTTGATGGTGTCAGCCATGCTTAGTTCTCCTTACCGACGAACATCTCGGAGACCGTCAGGCCACGGCGAGCCGCGACGTCCTCAGGGCTGGAGAGCTCCTTGAGGCCCTCGACGGCAGCCTTGATGATGTTGAGGCCGTTGTCGGTACCGAGGGACTTGGACAGGACGTTCTTGATGCCAGCAAGCTCGAAGAGGGGACGCACAGCGCCGCCGGCGATAACGCCGGTACCCTCGACAGCGGGCTTGATGATGATGCGGCCGGCACCAAAGTGACCGAGAACCTCGTGCGGAATGGTGCCCTGCTCGGTCACCGGCACGTGGAACATGTTCTTCTTGGCATCGAGAGATGCCTTGGAGATGGCCATGGGCACCTCAGCGGACTTGCCCATGCCAACGCCGACGTTGCCCTTGCCGTCGCCAACGACGACGAGAGCGACGAGGCTCATGCGACGACCACCCTTGACGGTCTTCGACACGCGGTTGATGTAAACGACGCGCTCCTCGAACTCGGAGGCCTCGCGCTGCTGCTTCTGATTACGAGCCATGTGCTACATACCTCCTAGAACTCGAGACCGGCGGCACGAGCACCGTCGGCGAGGGCCTTGACGCGGCCATGGTAGATACGGCCACCGCGATCGAAGGCGACCTTGGTGATGCCGGCCTCGATGGCGCGCTTGCCAACGAGCTGACCGACCTTCTCCGCAGCCTCCTTGTTCGAGGTGTGGGTGCCCTTGAACTCGGCCTCGAGGGTCGAGGCAGAGACGAGCGTCAGGCTGGAGCCCTTGCTGTCGTCGATGATCTGGGCATACATGTTGGCGTTAGTACGGGTCACGCGAAGACGCGGACGCTCGGAGGTACCCGAGACCTTGCCGCGAACACGACGCTGACGACGCTTGAGGCCTTCCAGCTTCGCCTTATGCTTGTTCATACGTAAACTCCTAAAAAGGTTGATCTTGCCAGCACCTGACGGGGTGCTGGTCTTATGCGAGTGAGTCGGTTACGACTACTTGGCGGCCTTACCCAGCTTGCGGCGGATGTGCTCGCCAACGTAGTGGATACCCTTGCCCTTGTAAGGCTCGGGAGGACGATGGCCGCGGATCTCAGCGGCGATCTGACCGACCTGCTGCTTGTTGATACCCTTGACGTTCACGTGGGTGTTGTCGGGAACCTCGAAGGTGATGCCCTCGGGAGCCTCGACGATCACGGGGTGCGAGAAGCCCAGGGAGAACTCGAGGTTCTTGCCCTTCTGCTGCACGCGGTAACCGACGCCGGCGAGCTCGAGCTTCTTCTCGAAGCCCTCGGAAACGCCAACAACCATGTTGTGGATGAGGGCGCGGGTGAGGCCGTGGCGGGCACGGGTCTCACGCTCGTCGTCGGGACGGGAAACGGTGAGGACGTTGTCCTCGACGTTGATAGCGAGCTTCTCAAAGACATCGAGCTCGAGCTGGCCCTTGGGGCCCTTGACGACAACGTTGTTGCCGTTGACTGCCACTTCGACTCCGGCGGGAATCTGGACAGGCTTATTACCGATACGAGACACGGTGATCTCCTTTCCTTCTACCTACCGAGCGAATTACCAGACGTAAGCGATGATCTCGCCGCCGACGTTGTGCTTGCGAGCATCGCGGTCGGTCATGACGCCATGGCTGGTGGAAATAATGGCGGTACCAAGGCCACCGCGGACGCGGGGCATGTCGGCAACGCCAGTGTACTTACGCAGGCCCGGCTTGGAAATGCGGCGGATGCCGTTGATGACCTTAGCCTTCTTGGGACCATACTTAAGCGTGATGTGCAGAGTCTTCTGGGGAACGGTGTCCTCGACATCGTAGCCCTCGATGTAGCCCTCCTCGTGCAGAACACGAGCGATCTCGACGAGCTTCTTGCTGCTCGGCATGGAGACCGTGGCCTTGTTCACAGAGTTAGCGTTACGGATGCGCGTAAGCATATCTGCGATCGGGTCTGTAAGGTTCATACAGATTCTCCTTCGTTCTTGATGAACACGTGCTCTTGGTTCTTCGCCGCCCTTAACGGCAAAGCCTTTTTAGCGCGTTTTCCCTGTTCCAAACTGATGCTTGAAACGCTGGTAGTGACTTACCAGCTGGCCTTCTTAACGCCGGGAAGCTCGCCCTTGAGTGCAAGCTCGCGGAAGCAGACACGGCACAGGCCGAACTTGCGGTACACAGAGTGCGGACGGCCGCAGCGCTGGCAGCGCGTGTACTCACGAGTAGAGAACTTCTGCTTGCGATTGCACTTGACGATCATCGATGTCTTAGCCACTTATATCCTCCTCACATAGAGTATTGTTCGCCCCAAGCGCCGCCCCCTTGTGGGAACGGCGCTTATAGGGCAGGTGAACCTATTTCTTGAACGGGAAACCGAAGGCGTCCAGAAGGGCCTTGGCCTCCTCATCGGTGTTGGCGGTGGTCACGAAAGTGATGTCCATACCACGCTGGTGATCGACGGAGTCGAAGTCGATCTCGGGGAAGATGAGCTGCTCGGTGACGCCCATGGAGAAGTTACCACGGCCGTCGAAGCTCTTGGCGGAGATGCCGCGGAAGTCGCGGATACGGGGGATCGCGACGGAGGTCAGACGATCGAAGAACTCCCACATACGGTCGCCACGCAGGGTAACCTTGCAGCCGATCGGCATACCAGCGCGCAGGCGGAAGGTAGCGATGGACTTGCGGGCACGGGTGATCATCGGCTGCTGGCCGGTGATGGCGCGCAGGTCGCGCACGGCACCGTCGATGGCCTTGGAATCGGTAGCGGCCTCGCCGACACCCATGTTCACGACGATCTTCTCAAACTTGGGGATCATCATGACGTTCTCGTACTGGAACTTGTCCTGAAGCTGCTGCTTGACCTCGTTGTTGTACTTGGTCTTCAGACGCGGCACATACTTCTCTTCTGCCATTGTTCACTCCTTCTTGGGGTTTTAAGCACGGGGCGTGGCCACGATGGGTTGTCCTCGTGCCTCCTGGCTGCATCCGCGCCGCTCATGGCATTTTGCGGTTTGGACTCGACGCAGCAGGAGCCGACAAAACAATCGGTACTATACGCGCATCGGGAGCGTATTTCCAGAAAAACCTCGTCTGCCTGCACAACTCCACAACTCCCCCGCACAAATGGATCCCAAAAAGCAGTTGCGGTGAAATAGGGACTGTTGGGCGGCCTTACAGGCTTAAACAATCCGTATTTCACCGCAACTTATCGGTGGGAACGGGGATTAGCGCTTGCGGGGGACGAGTTTGGTGCGGCGCAGGTGGATCATCTCGGCGGCGATGGAGATGGCGATCTCCTCGGGGTCCTCGGCCTCGATGGCAACGCCGATCGGAAGGTGCAACTCGTCGATCTGGTCCTGCGTAAAGCCTTCCTGCTCCAGGCGGGCACGCACAAAGGCCGTCTTGCGGCGCGAACCCAGACAGCCCAGGTAGGCAGGCTTGGCGCGCATGGCCTGAATCACCACGTCGATATCGGACTTGTGACCCGCCGTGGCGACGACCACCAGGTCGCGCGGGCCGATGGGGCACTGCTTGCTCAGGCTCTTGTAGTCGACCAGACGACGATCGTAGACACCGGGCACCCAATCGGGGGTCAGCGTGCCGGGGCGGTCGTCGCACGCCACGACGGCAAAGCCCGCCGCCGTGAGCACCCGCGCCGTCGCGGCGCCCACGTGGCCGCAGCCAAAGATGTAGGTCAGGCCCTCGGGGCAGAGCGTCTCGATGTGCGCCGCGGGAATCTCAGAGGCAGCGTTGGTGTAGGTGACGTTACTCCCCTCCTCCACCAGTGAAAGCCCGGGGCAGCCCGCAATGGTATGGCGCGATGCCTCGCCATGGTACTCGGCCACATCGCCCTCGAGCGCGCTCGCGATAAACGGCTCAAAGTCGATGACGAAGTCGCCGATGCGTCGATAGACCAAGACGTCGGCAATTTCCTGGAACAACGGTGCCTGGGTCGCATCCAGATGCAGATAGCACAGGCAGATGGCTCCGCCGCAGATCATGCCGGTATCGGAGTTCTCGCCGCCCATGGTGTAGCGGACCAGACGCGACTGTCCCGCGCTCAGGAGTTCGCGCGCCTCGTCCAGCGCAAAGAGCTCAATCTTGCCGCCGCCGATGGTGCCCGCCTGGCTACCGTCGGCAAAGACGGCCATCCAGGCGCCCACGCCGCGCGGCGACGACCCCGCCGTGCCGGCCACGACCACGAGCTCGCACATCTCGCCAGCACGCAGGGCGACAAGCGCCGCATTCACAACATCGAGCTTTTCCATTGCCGCCTTCTATCCTCTAAAGATATCGGTGAGCATAGCGAGTGCCTCGAGCACGCCGCCGCCGACCGACGTCGCCTTGTCCGAAATGTAGTTGATATAGCTGGCATCGCCGCGCGGATCGACATCGGCGCATTTAAAGCCCTCAGTCACCCGCACGCCGTTCGCCAAAAGCCCGCGCAGACAGCCATCGATCTGCGTGCACATGGGCGTATCGCCCGCGTAGCCAATCACGTCTCCGGCGCTCACGATGTCGCCGATTGCGCGGTCGGACCGAAACACGCCGGCGGCGGGGCTGTGGATTACGCGCTCCCTGCCATAGCCGGCGATAATGCCCGGCACGCCCGTGTTGGGCTGGGGCGAACCTTGAGTAATGACACGGCCCAGGAAATGCCCGCGCATGGTTTCGACCACGGCATCGCAGTCAACCGGCGCGGTAAAGCCCGGCCCCACGGCAATAACGGTAGGCGCCATGTCGCGCGTGGTGCCCAGGTTGCGCTTGGCCAAAATCGCGTCGACCACAGCCGCGGGTTTAAGCTCATCGAGCATCTTGGCCTGAGGGTCCACCACGACGGCAACATCCCCCGCTTGGGTAATCTCGAGCGCCTCTGCCGGCGTCTGCGCCAAGCGAGCGCGAATGCCCTCGACCTGGACCTCGCCCAGGCGAATAGCCTCGCAAAAACTGATTGTGCGGCGGATGCACGTGGGAACCGCGATATCGGCCATAACAACCGACACGCCGGCGCGCACCAAGCGAGCGGCGACACCCGTGGCGATATCGCCGGCGCCGCGAACATAAACGAGCATTCCCGGGGCACCTCCCTGTGCTACGGTTTGAGCAGAGCAAAAGCGGTTCGACCGCTACTCTGATGATTATTTATTATCACAGTATTATACGGCGGTGAACAGATGGAAACGGTTAGCGGCAATCTTGCCTCGGCGCTCAGGATCGAGCCGGGCATTACCGCGATTATCGGCAGCGGCGGCAAGTCGACGTTGCTCAAAACGCTGGGTCTTGAGCTCATGCGCGCTGGCGGCCGCGTGCTCCTCTGCACCACCACGCATATGCTTCCCGTTGCCGGCGTGCCATGGGACGGGTCGAATCGTCGCCTGGACGCCGCGCCTTGGAAGCCGGGCGCCTCGCATGTCCCCGGTTGCACCTGCGAGGCATGCGCGGGCATGAGCCGCGGAAGTATCTGCCAGGCGGGTGTTTTGGACCCGGAGACGGGCAAACTCTCCTCCCCTGCCGAGCCGCTCGAGCAGCTGACGCAGCGCTTTGACTACGTCCTGGCCGAGGCGGACGGCAGCAAGCGGCTCCCGCTCAAGGCGCATGCCCCGTGGGAGCCGGTCGTTCCCGCCGGCACGGCCAACGTCATCTGGCTCGTCGGCGCCTCGGGGCTCAGCAAGCCCATCAACGAAGCCGTCCACCGCCCCGAGCTCTTTTGCGAGCGTTGCGGCTGCGAGCTCACCGACACTGCCACCCCAGAGCGCGTCGCCATGGTGCTCAATGCCGAGCTGCAGATGCTGAACCTCAACAATGCCCGCATCATGCTCAACCAAGCCGACACGCTCAGCGACCCCACGATGGCCGACCGCCTCGAGGCAGCCCTCGGCCGCCCCATCGTCGCCACCAGCCTCAAGTAGCCGGCCCCATCTCGTCAGTTGCGGTGAAATACGGACTGTTTGGCCGCCAAACGGCCGCAAACAGTCCGTATTTCACCGCAACTGCGGAGGGGAATCCGGTGATCTTCCTGTTAGCGGGGGACGTAGCGGCCGGGTTGGGCTCCGGTGGGCTCGCCATCGCGCGCCACCAGCACGCCGTTCACAAACACAGCCTTGGCGCGGCCATGTGCCTCAAAACCCTCGAGCGGCGTGTAGTCCACAGCCTGATGCTGCGTCGCGGCACTGATCGTCCAGCGCGCCTTGGGATCCCACACGCACACATCGGCATCGGCACCCTCGGCAAGACAGCCCTTGCGCGGATACATGCCAAAAACGCGCGCCGGGTTCTCGCTCATCAAGCGGCACAGATCCTCGGGGCCCAGCTGGCCCTCAAAGCTCGTGGCAATCGCGACGGGACGATGTTCCACGCCGGGCCCGCCGTTGGGAATCGCGCGGAAATCGTCGCGCCCGCGGTCCTTTTGCCCGTGCAGGTTAAAGCTGCAATGATCGGTCGCAATCGTATCGATCTCGCCGGCCACAAGCGCCTCGCGTAGCGCGGCACGGTCACCGGCATGGCGCAGCGGCGGGCTCATCACGTACTTGGCGCCCGCAAAGCCGTCCTCGCCCTGCTCCAAGTAGCAAGTATCGTCGAGCATCAGATACTGAGGGCAGGTCTCGACATAGATGTTCTTCTGCCCGCGCGCTTTGGCAGCGCGAATGGCCTCGAGCCCCAGCTTGGTCGAAAGGTGCACCACGTTGACCGGAGCGTCCCCGGCCAGGTGCGCCAGATACAGCAGGCGGCTCACGGCCTCGCCCTCGCACACGTCCGGACGGCTGAGCGCATGCCCCTCGGGCCCATGAATCCCCTGCTCGTACACGCGCTTCTGCAGCTCATTCACCAGCGTACCGTTCTCACAATGCACGCACAGTATGCCGCCAATACGCTTGAGCTCCTCGAGCACCTCGAGCGTCTCGGCATCGTCCAGGCGCAAATGATCGTAGGCAAAGTAGGTCTTAAACGACGATACGCCCGCCTCGCGCATAGCCGAAAGATCGGCGCGGTTGCGCTCATTCCACTCGGCGAGTGCCATATGAAAGGCGTAGTTGGCGGTGCAGGTGCCGTCGGCGCGATGATACCACTCGACCAAGGCATCGGGCATGGTCACGCCGCGATCGGCCGTCGCGTAGTCCACAATGGTCGTCGTGCCGCCGCAGGCAGCCGCGCGCGTGCCGGTCTCAAAGCTATCGGCCGTCCAATCCATGCCGGTCCAGCACTGCATGTGCGTGTGGCCGTCGATAAAGCCAGGGAATACCCAGCAGCCCGCGGCGTCCTCGACGGTATCGCCCTCGCCCGGCTCAATCGCCGCGGCGATCCGCACGATCCTATCGCCCTCCATGGCAAGATCGGCGCGGCGAAGCCCCTGTGGCGTCACGAGCGCGCCGTTTTTGATGATGATCATAATTGCTCCTTATTGATTGATGCAGTTGGCCACGCGATCAAAATACGAGCAGGCGGCAATATGCTCCGTTATGCGTCGCTGTCCCTTGACGGTATCGACGTCCCACAGCTCGTAGGCACGCGCCTCGACCAGCGCAACGTCGACGCGACCTTTGAGAATCGAGCCCCCGCCGTCCTTGCCCTCAAGACACATAAGTGCATCGAACAGTTCCGCCGGAAAGAGCACCGGGCTCGAAGGCTCACCGTTGCACGCAAGACGCACCGGATGTTTGCGGCCACGCTCGTCAAATGCACGAACCATAGCCTCAAAAGAATCCGAACTCACGAGCGGCTGGTCGCCCGGCAAAAAGAGGCATCCTTTCCAGTCGCGTTCGACTCCCCACGAAAGGCCCGCACGGACACTTTCGCTGCGCAGCTCGCCATCGTTCAGCACGCACGGGCAATGCTTGTCCTCGCAAATCTGAGCGACCTCGGGCCAACGCGTCGAAACCACGACGTCAAAGCCCCGGGGAACCGAATCGATGGTCCGAGCAATCAGCGGCTCGCCATAGATATCGGCAAGCATCTTGTTGGAGCCAAACCGCTTGCCCTCGCCCGAAGCCATAATGACGCATCCAAGTTTCATGGTGATACCTCCCCTGAAACCATCGTACCCATAACTCGCGCCGCGGGCATCCACATCGAAAGCGCTTATCCCACACGCCCGCGATGCAAAAAAGGGGCACCCCGCCGGTTGGCAGAGCGCCCCCTTTACATGGCTTACCTCAACCCGGCTTTAGGCCTGGAGCCAACGGGCGGTGTTGCGCTCGTCGAGGGCCTTGAGGGTAGCGGCGGGATCGGCAACCTTCTGCAGGAACATCATGGCTGCGATGGCGTACGGCTTGTAGCTGGCCTCCTTGTACATGCCCACGCGGTGCATGTCGAAGACGTCGGCGTTAACCTCGCCGTGCTCGCAGGAGACACCGGAGATGTCGGCGGGCAGCGGGTGCATAAAGATGGTGTCCTGGCCGTTGGCGGTCTTCTCCATGAGCTCGGTCGTGGAGCACCAGTCCTGATGGGTGGCGTTCTGGGCGAGCAGCTCCTTCTCGAGCGCTGCGATGCCGGCGTCGTCGCCCTCGGCGTACAGGTTGGTGCGCTTCTCCATGGCGGCAAACGGAGCCCAGCTCTTGGGGATCACGATGTCGGCGCCCTCGAAGGCCTCGGCCATGGTGTTGACCTGCTTAAAGGTGGTGCCGGACTCGGCGGCATAGCTCTTGGCGCGCTCGACGACCTCGGGCATGAGGTCGTAGCCCTCGGGGTGAGCCAGGGTGACGTCCATGCCAAAGCGGGGCAGCAGGCTGATCAGCGACTGCGGGCAGGACAACGGCTTGCCGTAAGAGGGCGAATAGGCCCAGGTGACGGCAACCTTCTTGCCCTTGAGGTTCTCGAGGCCGCCAAACTCGTTGATGAGGTAGAGCATGTCGGCAGAGGACTGCGTGGGGTGGTCGGAATCGGACTGCAGGGAGATGAGCGTAGGACGGTGATCCAGAACGCCGTCCTCGTAGGCCTGCTGCACGGACTCGGAGACCTCGGCCATGTAGGCATCGCCCTTGCCGATGTACATGTCATCGCGGATGCCGATGACTTCGGCCATGAAGGAGATCATGGTAGCGGTCTCGCGGACGGTCTCGCCGTGGGCGATCTGGGACTTCTTCTCGTCCAGGTCCTGTAGCTCAAGGCCGAGCAGGTTGGCGGCCTTAGAGAAAGAGAAGCGCGTACGGGTGGAGTTGTCGCGGAACAGGGAGACGGCCAGGCCCGAGTCGAAGATCTTGGACGAAACGTTGTTCTCACGCAGCTCGCGCAGGGCGTCGGCGACGATGTAGAGCGCCTTGAGCTCGTCGGTGGTCTTGTCCCAAGTGTGCAGGAAGTCGCTACCGTACATACCCTTAAAGTCGAGACCGTTCAGCTGCTCGACGAGCTCGGTAAACTTAGCGTCCATGGAAATGTCCTTTCTAAAGATGAAACGATCGCAATGAGTAGATGTGCTCCGGCATGCGCGTGTGGCAGAACATGCAGAGCACCATGACGAGGACCCGCCACCGTTGAGGAAGCATGGGAGATAACGACCGCGGGCCCCAAGTCAACAGGGGGTGCCGGGGACACGAGCGGCCCCCGGCTCAACAAAATCGAGGAATGGGACTAATCGATCTTGTTGTTGGTCAGACCGGCGCGGAACACGGTGGCGTCGCCATCGGCCTGGCTCGGATCGTAGAGGTTCAGGGCAGCCACGTACATGGCGGCAGCGGTGACCAGGTCGTCCTTGTAGGTGACCTCGTTGGGAGCGTGAGCCTGAGACTCGGCACCCGGGCCAAAGCCCACGCAGGGGATGCCGTAGCGGCCCTGGATGGAAACGCAGTTCGTGGAGAAGGTCCACTTGTCGCACAGCGGACGACCGGTGCGCTTGTCCATGCTGGGCTCGCAGCCGATGCGCTCGTCACCAAACATGGCCTTGTGGGCGTCGACGAGGGCCTTGACGTGCGGAGCGGTCTCCTTGTTGATCCACGTGGGGAAGTAAGCCTCGGTCTCGTAGACCTCGCCGGTCCAGGACGGACGGTCGTACATGTACATGGAGACCTTCACGTCGTCGCCGTACTTCTTGGCGGCCGGCAGGTTGCGGATCTCGTCCAGGCAGGACTCCCAGGTCTCGCCGGCGGTCATGCGACGGTCGATGGAGATGGCGCAGGAGTCAGCGACAGCGCAGCGGCTGGGGCTGGTGTAGAAGATCTGGCTGACGGTGCAGGTGCCGCGGCCCAGGAAGCGGGCATCCTCGAAGTGCTCGGGATTGTACTTGGGGTCGAGCATCTTGACGAGACCCTTGATGTCGGTCGACTCGTCGCAGCCGTTGTTGTTGAGGGCGCGGACGTCGGCGATGATGTCGGCCATCTTGTAGATGGCGTTGTCGCCGCGGTCGGGAGCGGAGCCGTGGCAGGAGGTACCGTGAACGTCGACGCGGATCTCCATACGGCCGCGGTGACCGCGATAGATGCCGCCGTCGGTGGGCTCGGTGGAAATGACGAACTCGGGCTTAATGCCGTCCTTGTTGTAGATGTACTGCCAGCACATGCCGTCGCAGTCCTCTTCCTGGACGGTGCCGACGACCATGATCTTGTAGCCCTCGGGGATGAGGCCCATGTCCTTCATCATCTTGGCAGCGTAGGTAGCAGAAGCCATGCCACCCTCCTGGTCGGAGCCGCCGCGGCCGTAGATGATCTCGTCGGTCTCGTAGCCCTCGTAGGGATCGGCATCCCAGTTCTCGATGTTGCCGATGCCGACGGTGTCGATGTGAGAGTCGATGGCGATGATCTTGTCGCCCTCGCCCATAAAGCCCATGACATTGCCCAGGCCGTCGACCTTGACCTCGTCATAACCAAGGCTCTCCATCTCGGCCTTGATGCAGGCAACAACCTCACCCTCCTCGCAGGACTCAGAGGGGTGGCTAATCATTGCGCGAAGAAAACGCGTCATATCAGCACGATGAGACTCCGCAGCAGCCTTGATAGCGTCGAAATCGAGTTCTTTAGCCATTGTTCATAACCTTTCAAACGAAGGAATCTACCTGTGAGGTGGCGGAGCGATACCTATTTACTCCGCCCCAACGATTAGCAAGTGGGATATTCGCCTTCCCAAACAATGCGGCGATACTGGTCGGGATCGGTGTCGCCCTCGGTGGAGAAGCAGAGCACGGAGCTCGTCTTGTCCAGGCCGATGAGTTCCTTGAGCTCGGCGTACTCGGGATCGAGCATGAGGGTCTCGACCAGGCCGGTGGTCACAGCGCCGGACTCGCCGGAGATGACGCGCGGGTCGCCCTTCTCGGGAGCGCCCAGGGTGCGCATGCCGCGAGCGGTGACCCAGTCGGGGCAGGACACGAAGGCGGTGGCATGGTTGCGCAGGATATCCCAGCCCAGGATGTTGGGCTCGCCGCAGCACAGACCGGCCATGATGGAGGGCATGTCACCGTCCACGATGCGCGGATCGCCGTCGCCAGCGGCAGCGCCCTTGTACAGGCAGGCGGCAGGCGCGCACTCAACCACGACGAAGGTGGGCGGGTTATCGGGATACAGGTTGGTGAAGTAGCCCACCACGGCGCCGGCGAGCGAACCCACGCCAGCCTGGACAAACACGTGGGTCGGGCGGTTGATGGCCATCTCGCGCAGCTGCTCGGCAGCCTCGGAAGCCATGGTGCCGTAGCCCTCCATGATCCAGGACGGGATCTTCTCGTAGCCCTCCCAGGCGGTGTCCTGAACGATGACGCCACGCTCGCAGGCGTCAGCCTCGGCGGCAGCCATGCGCACGCACTCGTCGTAGTTGACCTCTTCGATGGTCACCGTGGCGCCCTCGGCGGCGATGTTATCGAAGCGGGGCTTGGTGGAACCCTTGGGCATGTGCACGACGGCCTTCTGGCCCAGCTTGTTGGCAGCCCATGCCACGCCGCGGCCATGGTTGCCGTCGGTAGCGGTAAAGAATGTAGCCTGGCCAAAGTCCTCGGCCAGCTGATCGGAGGTCAGGTAATCGAAGGTGCAGTCGGCAACGTCCTTGCCGGTCTCGTCGGCAATGTAGTTGGCCATGGCAAACGAGCCGCCCAGAACCTTAAAGGCGTTGAGGCCAAAGCGATAGCTCTCGTCCTTAACGCACAGGTTGGACAGGCCTAGGCGCGCGGCCTGACCGTCCAGGCGGGCAAGCGGAGTGACGGTATATTGGGGGAACGACTGGTGGAAGGCGCGGGCCTTCTTCACGTGGTCGAGGCTCATGATTCCCAAGTGCTTGTCATCGCTCTTGGGCATCGTGTTGCCCGCCCACTGGATCTTATCGGCCATACGGTGAACTCCTTAAGTCCTCTCTTGCCGGCCCCCGCATACGCGTTTCAGCCCGATCCCATTCACACGACTGAACTTTTATGTGGATGCCAAACAAAAAGTTTGTTAGTAATGTTCTATCACACTTTTTGATTGGTATATCTAACGAATTGTTTGTTGCCGTAATCGGTACTTTTTCGCCGCCGAACGGTCATGAATTGCCTTGTTGATGGATTTGTTTGCGGTCATGTGTGGTTTATGGCACAGTGAGCCCAAACTAATTTTTAGGAAGGTACCCATGACCCCCGCACAGATTGAGTTTTACAAGCGCCTCGCACACGGTCTGGCGCTCCAATTTGGCCCCAACTGCGAAATCGTCGTCCACGATCTGGAGACCGAGGACGTGGACCACTCCATCGTAGTGATCGAAAACGGCCACGTCAGCGGGCGCAAACTGGGTGACGGCCCCAGCCATATCGTGTTTGAGTCCATGCACGAGGGCGCCACCGATGTACACGACCGCGAGCCGTACCTCACTAAAACCACCGACGGTAAGCTGCTCAAATCTTCGACGATCTTTATCCGCAACGACGAGGGCAAGCCCGTCGGCATTTTGGGCATCAACTTTGACATTACGCTCATGAAGGCTTTTGAGCGCTCACTCGATGCCTTTACCGGCACCGGCGGCACGGGCTATACCGAGCCCGAGCCCATTACCAAGAACATCGGCGACCTGCTCGAGGACCTGCTGCACGAGTGCGAGCAGTTTGTGGGCAAGCCCGCGGCGCTCATGACCAAAGACGAGCGCATTCGTGCCATTGGCTACCTCGACCGTCGCGGCGCCTTCCTCATTTCCAAGTCGAGCGAGCGCGCCTGCGAGTTCTTTGGCATCTCCAAGTACAGCTTCTATAGCTACCTCAATGAGGCCAAGGCGGCGGCCGGCGACAAGTAGGCACTCGCCTGGATTGCCCCTCCCCTTTTGGGCGCGAGTTCTGGAAAGCACGAATCCAAGACCGAGCCGCTTGGGAAGTTCCATATAATCGATGTCATTAGTATTTCGAAAGGATGGGACAGAATGGCGTTGAGCAAGGCATCATGCACCGGTCGCGGATTGATTCCGGCAATTGGTGGACATGTGCACCGCATGTTCGATGAGGGTGAAGACGACCTGTTTTCGCTGAGCCTTGACGACGTGATGGATGATCGCCCGTGGACCGCCGACGAACTCATGGGCGGCGGGGCTCGCCCGTCAAACCCCAATCCCGCGCTTGCGCCTAAGCCCGCATCTGCGCCGACTCCTGCGCAGTCGCCTGTTTCGGCGCCCGCGCCTACGCCCGCACCCACTTCGGCGCCCACGCCCGCTCCCCGCCCCGCAAGCGACCCGTCCGAGACGGCGGCATTTCTCGCTGCAGCGACGCAGGGCAAATCGGCCGACAGCACCGTTATGTATAACGCCCAGCAGTTGCCCGTTCCTGCGGCGCGCAAGCCTCCGGTCGCAAGGCTCGATGAGCCCGTTGCCCATCAAGTTGCCTACGATTCCTGGGCTGCAGCCGATCTGGATGAGACCTCTACCGGCATGCCGGCGCTCGATGTTCCAGTTAACCCGTTTTTTGCCGCCGACACGAGCGCCGCGGGCTATGAGGGCGGTGCGACATATTCCGATTATTCCGATGGCCATGCTGGCACCGGTCGCATCGAGACCGAGAATTATGGCACCGCATCGAGCGATTATCTCAACGATCCGTACGCCGCCACGCCTGCACCGGAATATGACCCGGAGGCCGCATCCGCGCCGGCGTATACCAAAAGCACGGGCGAAGAGCGCTTCGCCGATTATTACGTCGAGGAAAAGGCGCTGCGTTTCTCGGAATTTCCGCAGGCAGTCAAGGTTGCCTTTATCGCCATTATCATTGCCCTGCTCGGTGTCATTGCGTTTGAGGGATTCCAGCTGTTCCGCGGCCCCACCCAAGCGGAGTCGGAGACCCAGCAAAGAGAAGACGATAACCAGTACCTGGACATCAACACCCTCAAGGGCGACCCCAACGACGGGGACGATGAGTAGCGAGAGCTGAAGGCAGCCGCAGGATCCCGCATCCAGCACCGGCTTCTAAGTGCTGTTTTGTCATCCAGCTACACTTTTCCGAAGTTTTAAGGTGCCCATTTCGACACTTTTCTGGATTTTATACTCTGTCCCTCCAGATGCGCTTTGCGGTGCAGGCGTTGGAAGAAGGGCCATGTGCCGCTGGCGGCCCACATGTTCTGCAGATCAAGCTGCTCGGAGACGACTCGCGCGAGCCGTCCAGCTGGAAGCTCTTTGCCGACGGCGCGTGCGTTGCGGACGGATCCGGCGCCTTTGCCCGCGAGTGCTTCTGCGAGGGCGCCCAGGTGTTTCTGGACCTGTGCCGCGACGCCGTACGCGCGACCGAGCTGTACCAGTGGAGCCAGAGGGAGTACGAGCTGCTGAGTGCGGCCCGCAGGATCGTAAGGGTGTAGACGGGCGGACGAGCCATCGACGATTTTGAGCTGGCAAGGGCCGGGAACTAGATTCCCGGCCTTCAACCTAGCACTGCTTTATAAGATCGAGTACCGCGGGAATGTCATCAGCATTCCGAAGGGCAACATAGGTTGGTAGGCCCGGGCCAAATCCACCCTGCGTGCGTTTGTCCTGGCATATGTCCTCTGGATCCGTTAGATCATCCACACTCTTTGCCAGACCGACGGCAATCCAACCACCGTTGCTGGTCCTGCCTTCTAGCACGGCATGCAGTTTTCGCTTGCCCGACCTGAAGCCCACATAGTACTTGGCTATATAGGACTCCCACGAAGGGTTACCACTCAGAACGGACTCGCGTACCTCATCGAAAAGTTTCTGGTTGAGTCCGCCTTCAGCAAAAGTGGGGTGATTCTCCTGCAGAGTCCAGACAGGAGCCTCGTCAGACTCCCCGCGAGAAGGACGGTACTTGTCGACGACATCTGCCGAAAGGTCGGGGTATTTCCATATCTCACATGCCTCTTTCGCCAGCTCGTCCGCGCGCTGCCCAATCTCCGCCTCGCCCCATTTTTCATGCGAGGCGATCGACTTGTTCAGGTGGAGCGGACTGCACTTAAGCCCCACGCCAGGAAGATTGAGCTTGTCCGAGAACGACCGGTTTGAGTACTCCTGGTTGTAGCCCGTCAGCGTTAGATTTCCCAAGTTATTGCACAGCCTGTCGTGGATGTCTTCCCAGTTCTCGCCAAGCGATTCCTTCCAGCCGTGCTCATCATCAATCGTCTGGGGCATGACGTGCTCGATCTGGTAATCGTCAGCCGAGATGGACTCCTTCGGGTGGTGCCAGTTCTCCATGCGCTCCAGGTAATAGCGCTTTTTGGAGAAGCGGTTGTAGCAGTCACGCGTCTTAAACTCCTCGACAAAATGCTCGTCTGTCGGGAAGTACGCAGTCATACCGCTACCGTGGATAAGGAGCATCGCCGTAACGTACTCCTCTATATCGTCCTGTTGCTCAAGATTGCGATACATGCCGGCAAAGAAATTATTTAGACCCGTGGTAAGCCTGCCGCAAACCGCCCGCCTGAACAGGAACGACTCGATGGTCTCGCAGATACGGAGAAACGCATTGCGGTTCAACATATTTCCCTCGTAAACTGAGTAAAGCAGCATCAAAAGAGGCCTAATCTGCTTCACATCAAGGCTAACGATTCTGCTGAACACTCGGCGCAGTCCGTCGTCCTTCTCCTTACCAAGGAACAGACTGGCGTATCTATGTGCATACCCGCGCAGCTCCTTAAGCAGGCCCTCGGTGTCACCATCGTAGTCGTCGGCGAAATAGCGCTTAAACTCGTAGTAGGCCTCGTTCTCCTTCGGCATCCTATTGGGAACTTTAAGCCACAGCCAGTACCAGATAAATGCATTGAACTCGTCCTCGCCGCCTTTTCCGAACAAGCACTCGAGTGGATGCCAATAACCCTCATAAAGCTTGGTCTGTTCGTCGTTGGGAAGCGACATTAGAACGTAGTTACGGATGAGGTCAATGGGCGTGAGCGGCTTGCCCTTGGAGTTCATGGACTCAAATATGAGCTGGGCATTATCAACGCCAGCGGTGAGCTTAGTGTCGATGACCTGCACGCGGTTTAGCCCCGCCCAAAGCCTTGCAGGGTCGAATGATTTCCCGTGCATCTTTTCACGGAAGAACGCATGGTTCTCGACAATGCGATCCGATTTTTCATCTGGCACGGGAGCCCCAGACACGATGGAGAACAGCGTCTCTTTATCGTCCTGCGAGAGCACCAGCTTGTAGCGTGCCAGACCGTTGTAGTCGTCATCGTTAAAGAGGTAATTTTTCCTCAGCGCCGAGATTTTGAGGTCGCCAAGGAAGCCAGCCTTGTCGGGGTTGCTCTCCAAATAGTCAGCCAAAGCTGCAATCATCAACGAAAACGTCGTCATGCGCTGCTGTCCGTCAATCAGAAGCACGCGCGAAATGCTCGTGGCAGAGCTCTCGGACTCGGGGATATAAAGCATTGACCCCACGAAGTGCGATACGCCATCACGACCCGCTCGCATGACGTCATCCCAAAGCACCTCGCACTCTTTTACACTCCACGAGTAAACTCGCTGGTACACGGGAATGACGAACTGCATCTTCGCCACGCCCATAAGGTCGAGTAGATTTGCCTCGGTTGCTTTCATTTGCGATTGTCCCCTTTTTCCAACATCAATCTCAGGAATCCTACTTGAATTTCTCAACCAGCAGCTGCCCGATGGCGCTCATCATGGCGCGATACTTCTCACTGTCCTCAAAGAGGCTGGTAAAGGAGTCCGTGTTCTCCACATAGGCGCGGCGAGCCTCCTCATCGAACACCTTGGGCAGCAGGCTTGATTCGAAGACCTGTCTGCCGTCGCGACGGATGGTGTCGGCGACCTGCGGGTTTTCGGCGATACGCTTCCACAGCGTGTCGATAACCACACGATCACCCTCGGTGAAGTTGCCAGCCCACTGCTCGTTGAACTTATCCACGAGCACCTGCAGCGGGTCGCGCTTCTTAACGGGCGTCACGGTCTTGGCCGCGCCACCGGGATCGAGCACGCCGCCGCCAGGCTCAAGCGAAATGCTGCCCTCGAACTCCTGCTTGAGCTTGTAGAAGCGCATCTCGACCTTGTCGTCCACAGCCTCGACGGGGATCTTCTCGACCTTGAGGAGGTGGCGCAGATAGCTTAAATACACGTATTCCTTATGCAGGTCTCGGTCAAACATGCGCACGATCTGGGTGATGTAGGTGTACCACTTGCAGAAGCTACGCACCTTGCGACGAACCTGATAGCGTTCATCGTCGTTCAACTCGTTATAACGCGCGACCGCCGGCTTCAAAACGGCCGCGAGCTTACCCTGCACGTTGCTCTGCGATTTACCCTTGCCATCGGTGAAGACTATCTCGGCAGCGGCCTCAATGTCAGACTCGTCATAGAGCCCGTAACCGCGAATATCGGTCTGCACCTGATAGAGGAGGTCGGTGTTAATCTGCTCGGAAAGCGACGTCTCGGTGTAGAAGCGTTCGAAAGCCTTCTGGATGTCCTCGGGCTTGTTCACGAAGTCGAGGATGTAGGTGTCCTCCTTGTCCGGGTGGATGCGGTTGACGCGGCAGAGCGTCTGGACGGCCTTCACGTCCTTGAGCTTCTTGTCCACCACCAGCGTGTGCAGCAGCGGCTCGTCAAAGCCCGTCTGGTACTTCTCGGCAACAACAAGCACGTCCCCATAGTTGTGGAACTCGGCCTTCGTTTGGCTCTCGGCGACGCGTTGTCCATCGTGGCCGACGTTGATGACCGGCTCGGTGTACTCGGGACCGTCGGGGCCGTCAGCCGGGTCGCTAATGGCGCCCGAGAACGCCACCAGCACCTCGATATCATCGTAGCCCTTCTTCTGCATGTAGCGCTTGATCTCGTGGTAGTAGCGAACCGTCGCGAGGCGCGAGGCCGTGACCACCATCATCTTGCCCTTGCCGCGGATTTTGGTGCGTGTCACATTGCGGAATGTCTCCACGATGATCTCGGCTTTCTGGCCGAGGGCATAGGGGTGCAGCTCCTTATACTTGCGGAGCAGCTTGAGCGTGGGGCTGCTCGGTACGTCGGGATTGTCGGGGACCGTGCGTGCGAGCTCGACGGCCTCCGAATAACTCACGTAGTTGGCGAGGGGGTCCATAATGAAGCCCTCCTCTATCGCCTGGCGCATCGAGTAGACGTGGAACGGGTGGAAGGACCCGTCAGGCCACTCATCGCCGAAAATCTCGAGCGTCTGTTCCTTTGGCGTGGCGGTAAAGGCAACGAAGGTCAGGTTCTTGTGACGGCCGTGGCTCGCGAGCTCGTCGGCGAGCTGGTCCTCCCAATCGGCTGCGGCGTCCTCGGCTTCCGCCTCGATCTCAGCGTACTCCTCGAGCGCGTCGCGCTTGTCGGCAAGGGCGCTCTTGAGCTTGAGCGCGCTCGTTCCCGTCTGGGACGAATGTGCCTCGTCGACGATGATGGCGAAGCGCTTACCCTTGCTCTCGACCTGCTCGTAGATCACGGGGAACTTCTGAAGGGTCGAGACGATGAGACGAGCGCCGCCGTTGATGGCGTCCCGCAGGTCGGCCGAGGTCTTGTCCTTGCCGATGGTCACGACCGAGCCGATGGCGTGATCGAAGCCCGAGATGGTCTCCTGCAGCTGGCTGTCGAGCACTCGGCGGTCGGTGACGACGACCACGGAGTCGAACAGCGGGGTGTCATCCACAAAGAGGGATGCAAGGCGATAGGCCGTCCAGGCGATGCTGTTCGACTTGCCCGACCCCGCCGAATGCTGCACGAGGTAGTTCTTGCCCGTCCCGTTCGCGCGCACGTCGGCGATGACCTTACGCACGGAGTCGAGCTGGTGGTAACGGGGGAAGATGATGCGCTCCTTCTTGCGCTTCACCTCGTTGCCGCGCGTATCGAGCTCTGTCTCTTCCTTGACCTCCAGGTGGAGGAACTTGTTGACGATATCGAGCAGGCTGTCCTTCTGCAGGGCGACCTCCCACAAGTGGCTCGTGGCATAACCGTCGGGATTTGCGGGGTTGCCGGCGCCGCCGTCGTTTCCCGCCCCGGCGGAGCCCTGGTTGAACGGCAGGAAGAAGGTCTTCGCGCCCTCCAGCTTGGTGGTCATGTAGACATTTTCGAGATCGACGGCGAAAAAGGCCACCATGCGCGTGTTGAACTTGAGACAGCGACACCTCGGGTCGCGGTCCTCGCGCCACTGGCGCATGGCATTCTCAACGTCTTGGCCGGTGAACTGGTCCTTGAGCTCTATGCCCACCAGGGGGATGCCGTTCACGTCCAGGACCATGTCGATGGTCTGGTTGCCCGTCTCGGCGAAGTGGAACTGGCGGATGCAGCGGCAGACGTTCTTGGCATAGCGGTCGGCGGCGCTTTCGTTAAGCCCGCTCTCCGGCTTGAAGAATACGACCTTGAAAGGAATTCCTCGGTGCTTGAAGCCGTGTTTGAGCACCGCGACCATACCCAGGCGGTCGACGGCGTCGTTGAAGACCTTGGCGAACTTCGCCGTGGAATCGGAGTTGCACATGCGCTCGAAGCGATCCCACGCCTTGGGCTGCGTCGTCTGGATGAAGTTGACCAGGGTGGCGGCGTCGAGCGCACGGTCACGATGCTCCATGTAGCCGCCGCCGACCATCTGATAGGTGCCGTCCTCGACGTAGAGGAGCGAATGCCTGTCGTCGCACTTGAAGAAACCGCCCTCAGGCGAGCAGAGAAACGACTCGATGTCCTCTTCGAGGTTCTTTTCCTTTGTCTGCGCAGGCATGCTTAAACCTCCCTTTTACCAGTAACGACTTCGTAAATGAGCGATTGCTTGTACGCCTTGAGGTCGGCGATGATGGCTTGCTTTGCGGCGATAGCCGCGTCGATTTGGACGCATTTCTCATCCAAGAAACCAGCAATGCGAAGTTGTTCATCGAGGGACGGAACGGCAAGCGGTATCTCTTTAATCTGCGATGTGTTAACCCTATCGCGGGTCGTACCGTGTAGGTTGCTTCGGAGATAGTCAAGGACGACATTCGAAGACAGCGCATATTGAACGTACCGATTGACACATACCCCGCTCTTCAAGCGCAGGCCCACACAATCCGCTTTATTAACAGCAAATTGGACTTCTTTAGGAAGAGAAGCAACCTGGACTTCCTTTGCAACGAAAGTCGCCATGATCAAATCGGTTGGCATTACGGTATGGCGGGCGATGGTTTCGTACTTTTCTTGCGACACATAAGACCGCTTCGAGTCATCGAAGCTCATATACCTGAGATTTTCGAGCCTTACAACCCTAATGCCCTCATCGATATAATCGGCGCTCTTCAAATGGGAGCCAAACGGGCCATCAAATACCCTTGAGCACAAGTGACGAAGGCGCACCTCTTTTCCACCCGCACGCCGAACGGCCTCGGTAACGAGCCCCTTTTTTTAAACGACATATTCTTGAACGGACCGCTCGGCAGCGGAGACGGCGCGGTCAATCTCGGCGCACTTCTCGTCCAGGAAGTCCGCGATGTGGCGCTGCTCGTGGAGGGGAGGAACCGGAAGAAGAATCTTCTTCATGTCGTTCCATCCGGTTGTCCAAAGATCGGCGACTATCCCATGGCCCCATGAATAAAACTCATCTGACCATTGGGAGCTGTCGAACAAGTAGCCGAAATAGCGCGATTCGATCTCTCCGCGCGGAACGCAAATAGTGTTGATAAGCGAAACCGATCCGTCCTGAGAAGCAAAACCGCAGGAATTGCGACGATCCGAACGGCTGTTGATAGCAAAGTCACCCTTGCAGACCAACTTACGATTCGCATGGTCATCGCTCTTTGCGACATGAGACAGCTGAGGCACTACTCCGCCCTTGGTCACAGACAGAGGAGCGTAATCTTCGTCTGATACCTTTTCGCTTCTCAACGAAAAGAAGCCGCCAAGCCTATCGAAGCCCCATTCCGCGGGCACCTCGCCAAGCCACTCGACGCCGCTGTCCTTCATCTCCCGCATCGCTAACGCACCTCTCCGAAGAGGGCCTCGAGGCTCTCCTCGAGCGTCTTCTCGTGCTCGAGGATGCGCTTGGCGATCTCGTCAGCTGGCTCCAGCTCGGCGTACTTGTAGAACACGCGCGTGAACGGGACGGTGTAGCCCACCTTGGTCTTCTTCTTGTCCACCCAGGCGTACTTGTTGTACGGGCGTACCTCGCGCTCGATATAGGCGTCAATGTCCTGAGTGAGCGGGATGTCCTCGGTGTCCTCCTTGGCCTTGTCCGCCTGCATTTTCCCGCGTTTGTTAAGGACGGGTTCTCCGTCCTCGTCGACGACGGGGCTCTCCACGGCAACGCGGTTGAAGCCAAACTCGACCGTCTCCATCAGGCGCGCCTCGACGGAGACCTCTAGTCCGTTGGACCCGGCGCCCGTCCAAGTGCCGTCGCGATACTCGGAGTACGCCTAGACGATAAGGTCGCGGCAGGACTTGGTGATGTCGTTCTTCTTGTCGCCAATGCCCTTGCGGCGCTTCTCGAAGCACCGGGAGGCGTCGATGAGCAGCACGTGGTCGCGATGCTCCGGTGCCTTCGCCTTGCTGAAGAGCCAAACGTAGGTGGCGATGCCGGTGTTGTAGAACGAGTCGCAGGGCAGCTGCACGATCGCGTCGAGCCAGTCGTTCTCCAACACGTATCGGCGGATGCTGTCCTCGCCGCTGCCGGGCTTGCCCTTGTAGAGCGGACTCGCGTCCTGGACAATCGCCATCACGCCGTCGTCCTTGAGCTTAGACAGGCCGTTGAGCACGAAGAGCATCTGACCATCGCCCTTGGCGGGAAGCTTCTCAACGGGGAAGCGTCCACCGCCGGCAGTCTTGAATTCCTTCTCCACCGAGGGGGCCTGAGGATTCCACGGGTCACCGAAGGGTGGATTGGAAATGCAGTAGTCGAACTTGAAGCCATCGAACTTATCGGCGGAGAGGGTATCTCCGAAGCGCATGTTGGCGTCGTCCTCGCCACGAATTAGCGCACTCGCCTTCGCGATGCCGAAAGTGAAGGGATTGAACTCCTGACCGTAGCAGGTTACACGGGCCTCGGCGTCGAGCTGGCGCAGGCGCTCCTCGGTGCAGCCGAGCATCTGCGAGGTTCCCATGGTCTGGTCGTAGACGGTCTTCGTGATGCGGTCGCCGTCGAAGACGTGCGGGTCTGCCTGAATGAGCAGGTCGGTCATGAGGTACACGATGTCGCGGCTCGTGAAGTGAGCGCCGGCGTCCTCGTCGTAGGACTCGGAGAAGCGCTGAATGAGGTTCTCGAAGATGTAGCCCATGTCCACAGCTTTGATCTTGTCGGGCGACATGTCGGCCTGCGGCTTGCAGAAGTCGCAGACGACCTGGTAGAGCAGCGGGGCGTCTGGGTCGGAGAGGCGTTCGATCTGGTCGGCGAACTTCATGCGTGCCAAGATGTCCTGCACGTTGTCTGAGAACCCGTTGATGTAGTCCTTGAAGTTGTCCTCGATGTTCTCCGGGTCGGCCTTGAGCGTCTCGAAGGTGAACTTAGAGGTGTTGTAGAAGGGGTAGCCGGAGGCATCGCGCAAAAAGCCGTCCTTCACGGAAAAGGCTTTGTATTTCTCAGCTGCGGCGAGAACGGCATCGTGCGTGGGCTCAAGGCAGTCGTGGAAGCGTTTGATAACGGTCATAGGAAGGATGACCAGGCCGTACTCATGAGGCTTGTAGGGGCCACGCAGGGTATCGGCGGCACTCCAAATGAGAGATGCCTTCTCTTGAATATTGGCGCCAACGGCCTTGATAAGATCGTCGCTATCCGCCACTGCTATTTCTCCTTCTTGGTCAGATATTCGATGAGGCTCATCTTTACCAGCGAGGTAAAGCTGATGCCAGAAAGCGCAGCGGCGTCCTTCGCCGCATCACGCATGTTTTTAGGTATGCGGATGGTCACGGCAACGTTCTCGCCATCCACAAGAAAGCTCTTGAGCTCGCTTGTCTTGGCCTCTCCGTCGACAAGCTCGGCGTATTTCATTGGCAACCCCCGCGATTGCATGATGCAATACAAATGTGCTTCTGATTCTAGCAAAGGAACAGAAGCCAATGACCATCTGACGCAGATAGAAGGGGAAGTCGAGAGTCAACGTTCTGCCCATTCGC
This sequence comes from Collinsella sp. CLA-ER-H8, assembly GCF_040092335.1. Classification (NCBI taxonomy): domain Bacteria; kingdom Bacillati; phylum Actinomycetota; class Coriobacteriia; order Coriobacteriales; family Coriobacteriaceae; genus Collinsella; species Collinsella sp. CLA-ER-H8. The sequence continues at coordinate 40,937 of NZ_JBBNLU010000002.1, forward strand.
GATGCCATGGAATCTTAGGTCCCGTAGGCTTGTCAGCCATTCGGTTAAACCTATAGATATGAATTTAGGCCCGGTGACTTGAATCAGCGGTCATCCCGAGCCCATCAATATGCAGTGTACCTACAGAGGGCTGGTTAATCAAACGGGCTTTCGGTGACGAAGACCTGCGCGTCTATCCCCAATCGCCCAGCGTCGTCTTCTGCCGCCCTTACGAAAGGCTGCTATTCGAGGGAATCACGTTGCTGTTATTATCGAACATATATTCGTATTTATGACCGCGCTTTGATAGAATGGCAGTTGTTGACGGCAGTTCCATGTGCCGGGCAGCGCCCTCCATGCGACGGGAGGTGATGCCCATGACCGATCTGATTGATTTCGTGAAGCTCCTGATCTTTGGTCTCGCTCCTCACGGCGCTTATCGGACTTTCCGAGGCACTTAAGCAGCGTACGAAGCAAAAGAAGAGGGGTCGACGCCGTTAAGGCATTGACCCCTTGAACTAAGTAACGGCGCTGCCCAGCTATCACCCTTGGGCTGCCGTCGGCTTTATTCTACCCACGGTTGCCAGGTTTAACAAATGAATTTTCAGTAATGGAGCCTCGGAGCCCGCTCGCTCAACCACCTGGCCATCGGATTAGCCGAATTCTGGGACACGCCTTCCGTCCCAGGCCTCTACCGGAAAATGCGTCCCACCCTGAGGCTCGATTCCGGGATGCAGTTTCCGCCAGAGATGCCACCGGGAAAGCGTATCCCGTTTTGGAGCCAAATTCCGGGTCGTAGTTTCCGCCTGAGGGCCGATCCGGAAACGGCATCCCATTCTGAAGCCGAAATCTGGAACGCACTTTCCGCCAAAAGTCGCAAAAGGAAAGCACATCCCATTCCCGGCATCAAATCAGGACGCGCTTCATTATCCCCGCCCACACATCTCGGCAAACGAGATCAGCTTGACGTCTCCCCTACTCTCCGCGGCATCCCGACATCCCTGCGTAAAGCCGCTTTTTGAGAAAAGCGCATAGCTTTTTCGTTGCCGTCTAAAGAGCTCGCTTCGGTGCACGAGCTTTTGCAGCACGTCTTCGCCCACCGGTTCATTGCGCCATTTGCACTCCGCAAACAGCGCAACGCCCTCGCCATCGTCAACAATCAAGTCGATTTCTTCCTGCGTATGCGTGCGATTATCCGTCCCCCACCAGCGCCCGACACTCGCCGGAACCACATCGAGCTGGCCCGCGCGCGCGAGTTCGTACACGTATTGTCTGCATATAATCTCAAAGACCGTACCCATGTAATCCGATACGTGCGGCTCAATGCGCTCATACGCCATCGCGGCCATATCGTTTTGAATCAGCCCGATGTTCTGCGGCACAAACTTGTACCAGAACCTAAACATCTGATCGCTCAGCAGATACACGGCTCGCTTATTGCTCGTCTCGTTTAGGGGCAGCTCGCGCTCGACAATCCCAAGCGACGCCAGCTTATCCACATAGCTCTTTACGTTGCTCGCAGGGATTCCCGTAGAGCTCGCAATCTCCGAGATCTTCGAGCGCCCCTGGGCAATTGCCTGCACGATCGCATCATATTGCTCGGGATTGCGGCACTCTTGCAACAGCAGGTTACTCGGCTCCTCAAAGAGATAGCCCGTAGGAGTAAGGAAAAGACGTTTGATGTTGTCCTTGAGCGATACGGCAGGATCGACTTTCTCGATATATGCAGGAATGCCGCCCGTCATGCCATAGCAAACCGCAGCGTCTTCGCGACCCATGCTATGCCACAGGCCGAGGGTCGTCATAAAATCGAGCGGCATGATCTTAAACTGGGCCGTACGCCTACCGTATAGTGGGCTCTCGTAGCCCAACACCTGTTCCTCCATAAACGAAAGAGACGAGCCGCATAGAATCAGCATGAGCCTAGTCTCTTTGTACAAGTGATCAATCTTGTCTTGCAGCAACGAACTGATCTCGGGATTCGATTGGGCGAGATAGGGATACTCGTCAATCACGACAATCAAACGTTCCGTGCGAGCCATGGTGGCCAATGCATCGAACGCCTCGTCAAAACTACGAAACGACACGCCTGCAGCACCAACCGAACCCGCAAGTATCGCCTGGCTAAAGCCGTGCAGGTTTGCCTCTGCATTGGTACGACGAGCTTGAAAGTAAATAGCCTTCTTGTCTTGGATGAATTCTGTGATAAGACGCGTTTTGCCCACACGACGACGGCCGTAAATCACAGGCATCTCAAAGGAGCCCGTGCCATACAGTCGATTGAGCTCGGACATTTCCACTGTTCTTCCGATAAACATAGGGCCATCCTTCCTTTACGTTATAGCTAGCTATATTATACCTTCCTATAATATAGCTAGCTATAACGTAATTCGACAAGCGGTGCACGCACAAGGGGCGGCACCCCCACCGCACGTGGACCGCTCCGGAAAATGCATCCCGTTCTGGAGCCAGAAACTGGGCCGTAGTTTCCGCCAAGCACGTCATCCGGAAAGTGCGTCCCGTTCTGAGCCTGAATTCTGGGATGCACTTTCCGCTGAAGCTTCTACCGGAAAATGCATCCCATTCCGAGCGCTCATTCCGGGTCACAGTTTCCGCAGGTACAAGGCGACAGTCCGCCGCCCTTATCACATGCCTTCAAATATGCGATCCAGAAACACACAACAGCAGATAGAATGCTCTTTTTCAAAAAGTACACGTCCCGAAACTTACCAAGACTTCATATCCAGCTACCGTTCACGGTCGCCGATTACCGCCCACCGATTCAAACAAGAAATATGTCGCCAAAAGCAGGTCATCTACCTGCATGGTTAGATTTTGGTCAGCTTTTGGTCAGCTGAGCGGCAAGTTCCAGCTGATACGTTTTTGCTACCCAAAAGGAGGCGGTAGCTCATGACCCATTGCAATGACCAGCTCATCGACCAACTGCTCACTCAAGCCGAACAAGAAGGGCGCTGTCTGATTCCCCCGAGCACGGCGATCCGAAAAGCGCTCCTTCGGCGCACCGACAGCGCGGTCGTCTCCCCCATGCCGGGACTGTTCGCGCGCAGAATGCGCTGGGATGAGCTCAACCGGGCGCAGCGTCATTGCGAGATTATTCGCGCCCTTGCGATCATCCACCCTGATTGGACGTTCTGCTCGTTTTCGGCCGCCTGCCTGCTGGGGCTCGAGGTCTCGTGGCGACACCTGAATGTCGTGCATGTCTGCAGTGCCACCAAGCCGTCGGCTCGCCCGGGCGCGCATATTCAGCGGCATCAGATCGAGCCGGTCGGAGCAATCCGTCTGTCCGGCATATCGGTAACGCCGCCCATCCAAACGGCCACAGATTGCCTGCTGCAAACTGGTTTTGCCGACGGCATGTCCATTGCCGATTCGGCGATCTCAAAGCTCGGCCTTGCGCCGGAACAGCTGATGGAGGCCGTTGAGCAACGAGCGACTGCCCGCAATGGTCGCGCGATTCGTACCGCCCTCACAACGCTTCGGTATGCCGACGCCCGCGCCGAGAGCGGCGGGGAATCGGTCGCCCGAGCCGTCATGATCGAGACGGGCTTTGCGCCCGACTGGCTTCAATACGAGCTGACGGACCCCTTCGATTCGGCCAAGCCCATACGAACGGACTTTGCCTGGGAGCGCCAGGCGCGGGAACTCACGCTGGGCGAGCTCGACGGGCTCATCAAATATACCGACCAGACCATGCTGGCCGGACACACCACCGCCGAGGCGCTCGTTGCCGAACGACAGCGCGAGGCGCACCTATCGCTCTACGGCCACCCTCTGCTGCGCTTTACCATGAACGAGGTCCGCTCGGCAGGAATGCTCGCCAAAAAGCTGCAGACGGCAGGCATCCGGCAGACCGCGCTGCCGACATGGCTCAACGATATTGAGCTGTAGGGGCTGCTAAGTTTATGCCCGCCTGTCCACCAAACTGGGACACACTTTCCGGTTGGCAGCACCCGCGGAAACCGTGTCCCAGATTGAGCGCTCAAAACGGGATGCGCTTTCCAGATGGTATGCCTAGCGGAAACCGTGTCCCGGAATCAGGTCTCGGAACGGGTCGTGCTTTCCGGTTGAGTCCTTCAGCGGAAACCGCATCCCGGAATAAACACTCAAACTGGGATGCGCTTTCCAAACGACCGGCCAGCGGAAAACGCATCCCATTCTGAGGCACGATTCCGGGACGCAGTTTCCGCATGCGGCCCCGTTGGGAAAGTTAATCCCGTTCCGAGGCTGGATTCCGGGACGCAGCTTCCGCATGCGGAGGCGCTCCAAACAAAAGGCCCCGGCTCGCGATGGAGCTGGGGCCAAAGGCGCAGCATATGCAGTTGGTGTTGAGCGCGAACAGCCCGTCAGCAATGCTGTCCGCACCCTACCCTACCCGCGGCGACGGGCGCGGCTGTAGGGCGTATCCACCATGGGCAGATCCGGACGCAGCTTGCCGTCAAACGCGCGGTAAGCGTTCTGTACGGCGGGCGCCGTGGGGATCGTTGCGATCTCGCCGATGCCCTTGCCGCCATATGCCACAGGCAGCAGCTCGTCCTTCTCCACGTAAATGGCGTGGATATCCGGAATCTCGGGCGCACGGAACAGCCCGAGCGTACCGTACCTTGCCTGGGGCACGCAGTCCTTGAGCGGCCAGTCCTCGGTAAGCGCATAGCCCATACCCATGAGCACGCCGCCTTCGATCTGACCCTGGATGGAGATGGGGTTGACCACCTTGCCGGAATCGTGCGCGGCATAGACCTCGCTCACGCGACCGTCATCATCCAGAATGACCACATGCGTGGCAAAACCGTAGCAGATGTGGCTCTTGGGGTTGGGAACATCCGCGCCCAGTTTGTCGGTCGGCTCCAGGTACACGTAGCCAAACTCGCATCCCTCGAGCGCCTTAATGGCGGTCGCGGGATCCTGAGGATGCATACCCTGGCCGGCGACGAGCTCCTGCGTGTGCAGCTGATAGGCGCGACCGTCGTCGTACTCGATCTTGACGCCGTCGCCATGCGCATTCACGGGAGCGGCGGGCGCAGACTTGCCGGCCTCGATGTCAAGCATGGCATCGCGCAGCAGGAAGGCGGCACCGCGCACGGCCTCGCCGGTCACGACCGTCTGACGCGAGCCAGACGTGGTGCCGGAGTCGGGAGCGTTCTCGGTGGAGCACTCGCCGTTGGCAATGCAGCTCAGCGGCAGACCGCAGGCCTCGGCAACGTCCTGCAAAAAGACCGTGTTGCAGCCCTGGCCGATGTCGGACGTGGCGGCATAGACCACGGCCACGCCGTTCTCGACGCGAATCTTGCAGCGGCCGGCATCGGGCAGGCCCACGCCCACGCCGGCGTTCTTCATGGCGCAGGCAATGCCGGCGTGTCCGGGATGCGCATAGTAGGCATCCTTGACCTCGAGCAGCGTCTCCTTAAGCGCCGTGGAGCAGTCGGCAATTTGGCCGTTGGGCAAAACCTCGCCCGGCTCGATAGCGTTTCGGTAACGAATCTCCCACGGATCCAGGCCGACCTTCTCTGCCAGCAGGTCGATCAGGCTCTCGAGCGCAAACTCGGACTGGCAGACGCCAAAGCCGCGGTACGCGCCGGCGGGCGGGTTGTTGGTGTAGTAGCCATAACCGCGAATGTCGGTGTTCTGGTACTTGTAGGGGCCGACAGCATGCGTGCAAGCGCGCTCGAGCACCGGGCCGCACAGCGACGCGTAGGCGCCGGTGTCAAAGTTGATCTCGCAATCCAGGCCGGTAAAGTTGCCCTCGGCGTCGCAACCCAGCGTAAAGGTACCGTCCATGGCATGACGCTTGGGATGGAACGCGAGCGACTCGGCACGCGTGAGCTTGCACTTCACAGGACGCTGGAACTTATAGGCAGCAAGCGCGGCCAGGTGCTGGATCGAAACGTCCTCCTTACCGCCAAAGCCGCCGCCCACGAGCATGGTCTCGACGACCACGCGCTCGGGTTCGCTATCCCAGCCAAACATATGGGCACACTCTTTGCGCGTGTCGTAGGCACCCTGGTCGGTCGACTGCACCTTGACGCCGTTCTTGTACGGGAAGGCAACGGCGCACTCGGGCTCCAAGAAGGCATGCTCGGTAAAGGGCGTGGTAAAGCGCTGCGTCACGGTGAACGCGCTTTCGGCCAGCGCCTTGGCGGCGTCGCCGCGCGTCACGTGGCGGCTCTGACACACGTTGTCCTTGAGCTCCACCGTGTTGCCAAAGGCAAAGAAGCTGTCGTGCAGGCGCGGGGCGTCGGCAGCCCTGGCCTCGGCGATGTTGCGCACGGGCTCCAGCGGCTCGTAATCGATCTTTACGAGCTTCTTGGCTTTCTCGAGCGTCGCCTCATCCTCGGCAACCACCAGCACGATGGCGTCACCCACGCAGCGGGTGATATCGCCCTGGGCGATCATGACGTCCCAGTCCTGGATAAGGTGGCCGACCTGGTTGACCGGCACGTCCTCGGCGCGCAGGATGCCCACCACGCCGGGCAGGGCCTCGGCCTTGGAAGTATCGATGGAGAGCACGCGGGCGCGCGGGTACTTGGAGCGCACGGCGCTGGCATAGGTCAGACCCGGCTGATCGAGCTCGTCGATGTCGTCGGGGTACTTGCCCTCGCCGAGCACCTTCTTGCGCACGTCGATGCGGAAGGCGCGCTTGCCCACGCCGTAGTCGTCGCCGCGCTCCAAATCCTCGTCGATCTGCTTTTCGCCGCGGAGCACCGCAGCGGCAAGCGAGATGCCCTCGATGATCTTCTTGTAGCCGGTGCAGCGGCAGACGTTACCGCGAATGGCGTACTTGATCTGCTCCTCGGTGGGCTCGGGATCCTCGGCGATGAGCGCCGCACCCGCCATGACCATGCCGGGGATGCAAAAGCCGCACTGCACGGCACCCACGGCGCCAAAGGCGTACACAAAGGCCTCGCGCACGTCCTCGGGCAGGCCCTCGACGGTCACGATGTTGCGGCCGGCGGCAAGGGCGGTGGTCAGCACGCACGCCTTGACGGCCGCACCGTCCACATGGATGGTGCAGGTGCCGCAGGCGCCCTCGGAGCAGCCGTCCTTGGCGGAGTGAATGTGCAGGTCGTCGCGCAGGTAGCGCAGCAGCGGTTTATTTTGGGTCGTCGTGCGCTCCACGCCGTTAACGGTAAAAGTGAATTCCTGTGCCATGGTGATTCCCTTCTACACGCCGGCGGCGATGCCGGTTCGGTCGTGGATGGCGCCATGCGGGCAGACGACGGCGCACATACCACACGACAGGCAGTCCGCGCCGTCGATATGAGCGCAGTTGTCCTCGATGCGGATAGCGCCGGCGGGGCACTTTTTGGCGCACATGCCGCAACCGATGCAGCTGGTGTCGCAGATCTTGCGCGCAATGGCGCCCTTATCCGTGTTGTTGCAGCGCACCAGGATGTTCTGGTAGCCGGGAACGAAGGCAATCACGCGCTGCGGGCACGCCATGCCGCACAGGCCACAGCCCGTGCACTTGGAGCGGTCCACGCGGGCGACGCCGTCGACCAGTGCGATGGCACCGTGGGGGCAGGCCGTAACGCAGGCGCCACAGCCAATGCAGCCTTCGCTGCAGCGGGCGTCGCCGCCTGCGGAGGCGCAACCGCTTCCGCAGGCAACGTAGGCCACATTATGTTGAATGGATTTGGCCATAAGAGACTCGCCTATTTCTTAAGAAGGTACGAATAGTTGTCGCGCACAGCCCTGATGGTCAGGCGGAGGGCCTCGGGAAGACCGGTGTTGACGGCATCGACCGAGACGGTACGGACCGTGTCGGCGACGCGGACCTTAAAGTGGTCCTCGTCCACGGCCAGGAAGCCCTCGTTCTCGGAGTTCTCCATGTCCTCCTCGCTCCAGAACAGGGTGAGCTTGTCCTTATAGGGACGGCCCTCCTGGTAGGGGCAGAACACGGCACAGTTGCCGCACTCGTTGCACATGCCATCGACATGGACGACCTGATGCTTGGCCAAGCCCGGTACCTTAATTGCCACGTTGGCGCGGTTGGGGCACACGTCGCAGCAGACCTCGCACACCGAGCCGCAGCCCAGGCAGCGAGTCTTGGTGCAGTTGCGCTTGTCACGGCACAGCGACCCCTTACGCTCGTAGCAGGTGTCCTCGCGACCGGCCTGCTCGTTGCAGTCGGCGTACTTGTTAAAGTCCACGCCGGCGATGGCGCGGGCGACTTCGGCGGCGTCGGCAATAGCCTCAACCACGGTGGCGGGACCGCGGCGGCAATCGCCTGCAGCCCAGACGCCCTCGACGCCGGTGGAGGTGGCGGCAAGGCGGCCGCGACGGTCGTGCTCGACGCCCGCGGCATCGTACAGGCTGGCATCGATGCCCTCGCCCACGGCGCAGATCACCGTGGTGGCGGAAAGCTCAACGGTCTCGCCCGTGGCGACGGGGCTGCGACGGCCGCTTGCATCCGGCTCGCCAAGCTCCATAACGTCGCAGGTCAGCACGGCGCCGTTGAGCGCCTTAGGCGCCAGCAGCTCGCAGAACTCAACGCCGTCGGCAAGAGCAAGATCGAGCTCTTCCTCGTCGGCGGGCATCTGCTTCTTGGTGCGGCGATACACCAGGCGCACGCTCTTCACGCCAGCCAGGCGCTTGGCCACGCGAGCCGCGTCCATGGCGGTGTTGCCGGCGCCAATAACTACGACGTCCTCGCCCAACTCGAGCTTCTCGCCCTTCTTGGCGGCCTCGAGGAACTCCAGCACGTCGAGCTCGGCACCCTCGCCCAAGCCCGCAGAGCCGGGCATCCAGGCACCGGTGGCCACGACCACGTCGGAAAAGCCCTGGGCCTTGAGCTCGTCAATGGACTCCACGCGGGCGTTGAGCTGCACCTTGGCGCCAAAGGCCAGGCAGAGCTCGGCGTCGTGCGAGATATCGTCGCTGGCGATACGGAACTCAGGAATCACGTGACGGACCACGCCGCCGAGCGAATCGCGGGCCTCGAAGATGGTGACGGGCACGCCGGCGCGCGTCAGGAAGAACGCCGTCGCCAGGCCGGCCGGGCCGCCGCCGATAACGGCAACGTTGTGCTCGCCGTCGTTGGCGATGGCCTGGGCGCGCAGCTTGGGCAGCACGGCGGTCATGGCCTCGCGGGCGGCCTTGAGCTTGCTGGCGCGAATCTGGGCGCCCTCGGGCTCGTAGAACGCACGCTCGCAGGCACGGCCGCAGGGATGCGGGCAGATGGTGCCGGTGATGAACGGCAGGGCGTTGCGCTCGATGATGATGTTGAGCGCGTCCTCGTAGCGGCCCTCGTCAACAGCCGCCAGATAGGCGGGAATATCCTGCTGGATGGGGCAGCTCGTGCGGCACGGCGTGGTAAAGCAGTCGGAAAGCGGGCTCTTGCCGGCGACCTTGCGGTCGGGCAGCGGGCGCAGCGGCTTCTTGTAGAGCGGGTTGGTGAGCGAGTCGGTCTGGATCGCGGTCACGGCGTCGAGAGAGACGCCCGCGAACGGCTTGCCGGCCAGATCGGCAAACTCGCCGGCCATCTGGCTAAAGCGCTCGTAGCCACCGGGCTTGAGCACGTCGGTCGCCAGGGTGACGGGCCAAATGCCGGCATCATACAGGGCGCGAATGTTGTAGACCGTGGCGCCACCGGAGTAACTGATGCGCAGCTTACCGTCAAACTGCTCGGTAATGCGGCGGGCAGCCTCGATGGTCAGCGAGAACAGCGAACGGCCAGACATGTACATCTCGGTGGAAGGCAGCTCGTTTCTCGTCACGTCGACGGGGAAGGTGTTGGTGAGCTTGACGCCAAACTCCAGACCGCGCTCGGCGCACAGGGCAATCAGGCGCTCGAACATAGGCACGGCATCGGCCCACTGCAGGTCCTCGCGGAAGTGCGTGTCATCGAAGACGATGTAGTCAAAGCCCAGCTCGTTCAGACGCTGGCGGGCAAACTCATAGCCCAGCAGCGTGGGGTTGCACTTGATGTAGGTGTTGAGGCCCTTCTCGGTGATCAGATAGGTCGCGATGCGCTCGATCTCGGCCGGCGGGCAGCCGTGCAGGGTGGACTCGGTGATGGAGTTGGAAACGCGTGCCGGGATGGACTCGACAAACGCGGCATCGACATGCTCAAACTTGTCCAGGTTAGCGAGCGCCCACGTGCGGCACTCGTTCCAAACCTCGGAGCCGCTGGCGTCCTTCATGCCCTCGATGTAGGCGTCGACCTTGGGGCTCTTGATGCCCTCCAGGTCATAACCCACGGACATGTTGAAGACAAAGCCGTCCGGGCTGCCCAGGCCGTACTCACGAGCGATCAGGTGGCAGGCGAACCATGCCTTCACGTACTCGGCAAAAGCCTGCGGAACCTCGAGCTCGGTCGACCACTCGCAGTTGTAGCACTCGTCCTGCGCCACGATGCAGGGCTTGTTCACACACTTGGAGAGCTCCTCGCCGTCCATAACCTGAACGGTCTTGAGCTCAAAGAAGCGAGAACCGGCCACGTAGGATGCCACGATGTTCTGGGCAAGCTGCGTGTTGGGGCCGGCGGCCGGGCCAAACGGAGTCTCGATGCGCTCGTCAAAAATGGGAAGCGCACCCTCCTGGTTGGCCGTGACCATCTTACGCACGCCAAAGATGGCGTCCTGGGTCTTGTGCTCCTCGATGATCCAGTTCATCAGCTGCGAAAACGGGATCGGCCTCATGATGTCGCTCATAATGAGCTCCTCTCTGTAACGCCCGGCGAGACCGCGCGGCGGGCGCAAATACGGTGTAGCGCTAGCACAGCGCCGGCGACCCCGCGGAGGTCGCCTATACGCGCGTCGGATGCGGCGAAACATCCGGCGCGCGTGAATCTACTTGTAATTAGTAGGCGCGATCGTTAAGCGTGCTCCAGAGCTTCTTGGACTCAGCCATGGTCCACGCGTTGATCTTGTCCTCATCAATGCCAACGAACTCGCGATCCTTGTACAGGACGCGGCCGTTGATGATGGTGGTACGGCAGTTTTTGCCCATCATGCCAAAGAGCATGTGGCCGTCGATGTTCTCCTCGCTCAGCGGCGTAAAGGGCTTGTAGTCCATGACGATGACGTCGGCGGCAGCGCCGGGCTCAAGCACACCGAGCTTGCGATCGAAGTACTTGCTGGCCATCTTGGCGTTGTTCTCGAACAGCATGGTCATGGCCTCGCACCAGCCCACGTTAGGCATAGCGGCGTTATGGCGCTGAATAATCAGGAAGACCTTGAGGCTCTCGAGCATATCGTGGGTGTAGGCGTCGGTGCCCATGCACACGGGGATGCCGCGGCGGAAGAACTCGAGCACGGGGGCGCAGCCCACAGCGTTGCCCATATTGGATTCGGGGTTGTTGACCAGCCAGGTGCCGGACTCCTTGACGATATCCATCTCGGCAGGCGTCACGTGAATGCAGTGGCCGAGCATGGTGTCGGGACCGAGCAGGTTGTGCTGCAGCAGGCGCTCGACGGGGCTGATGCCGCCGCGGTTGAGGCGGGAGTCCCACACATCGTTCATGCCCTCGCACACGTGGATGTGGAAGCCGGTCAGGCCGTTGTTGGCCTCGGCCATCTTATCCATGGTCTCGTCCGACAGCGTAAAGGTGGCGTGACCGCCAAACATTGCGGCGATCATGTGGTTGTCGTTATCGCGACGCTCCTTGGCGGCCCACTGGGCAAACTCGGCGTTCTCGGCAATGGCCTGGTCGCACTTTTCCTGGCCACGGCGGTCGGAGACCTCGTAGCACAGGCACGAACGCATGCCCAGCTCCTGAGCGGCGTCCTTAATGGTAAAGAGGCTGCCCGGAATCTCGCAGAAGCTCGCATGGTGATCGAAGATCGTGGTGACGCCGTCGCGGATGGAATCCAGAATCGTGGCATAGGCGCTGGCCTTGGTGCCGTCGAGCGTCAGGTTGTCGTCAATCTTCCACCACTGCTGCTCAAGATTCTCCAGGAAGTTGGTGGGGTTGCAGCCCTTAATGGCAAGACCGCGGGCCAGACCCGAATAGATGTGGGTGTGGCAGTTGATGAGTCCGGGCATGATGAGGTTGCCCTGGGCGTCGACGTACTCGGCATCCGGGTACTTGACCTTGAGCTCGCGCTCGGGGCCCACTTCGACGATCGTATCTCCGTCAATAGCGACTGCACCGTTGGGAATGAACGGAGTCTGAGCGTTGCGGGTAAAGACGGAACCGTTAGCGACCAGAAGCATAAATGCTCCCTTCAACATCAGGGGCGGGGTTTGACACCTCTGACATGGCGGAAGTGCGAAGCGCCGGCCTACACCGGAAACGGGCCCTCTCCCGTCAACGCTTCACCAAAGGGACAAGCCCTTTGAAGTGCGGCTTGGCGCCGCATGGCGCCGGCGGACGAGGCGATGCGTCCGCCGGCGAATAGCACCGAATTGGTTACTTCTTACTCTCGGGCAGGACCAGATCCACAGCGGCATCCTTGGCGGCATCGATGTGCTGAGCCACGACCGGCGTCTGCGGAAGGATCAGGTTAAGGACAATGGCCATGATGGCAGTGGGAGTTACGGCATTGGAGCCGATGACGGTGGACACCCAGGTGGGCATGCCCTCGCCGGCAAGGCAACCGCTGGCCATCCAGATACCCAGGCCAAAGACGACGGAGGTGCCGACGATGGTAGTAGTGCGCTGCGTAAGGCCCTCGCGGGTGAACATGCGCACGCCGTTCATGGTGATGGTGCCAAAGACGCCGACGGTCGCGCCGCCGATGACGGGCTGCGGGATAGCGGAAAGGACGGCAGAGAGCTGCGGGAACAGACCGGCGATGGCAAAGACGGCCGCAATGATCACAAAGACCCACTTGTTGACGACCTTGTTGGAGCAGATGATGCCCACGTTCTGGCCAAGGGCGCTGGTGGGAAGACCGCCTAGCAGGCCGCCGACCATAGAAGTGAGGCCCTGGGACACGATAGCGCCGGAGAGCTCGCGCTCGGTGGGCATGCGGTCGATGGAACCAAGGCAAGCAGCGGAGACGTCACCGATAACCTGAATGGCAACCATGGGGAACACGACGGCGAGGGTAATGCAGACCTCGGGATCAAACTCGAGCGCATAGGGCACGAGCTTGGGAAGGGCGAAGACCTGAGCGGTGGCGACGCTGGAGAAGTCAATCATGCCAAAGGGGATCGAAACGATCATGCCGACGATCATGCCAAAGAACACGGATCCCAGCTTGAGCGTGCCCTTGCCAAAGTTGGCGAGCGCAAAGACCACGGCGAAGGTGATAAGAGCAACGCACCAGGCCTGCGGGGTGCCCCACAGCGGCGTGCCCATGCCACCGGCCATGTACTTGACGGCCGTGGGATAGAGAGAGACGCCAATGGAGAAGATGACCGTACCGGTCACGACGGGCGGGAACAGCCACTTGATCTTGCTGTAGGCCAGACCAAAGAGGACCGCAACGGCGCCGCCGACGATCTCGCCGCCCAGCAGCGCGCCAAAGCTAAAGCCCGAGGCGCCCATGGCCTGAAGGGCCGGCAGGAACGCGAACGAAACGCCCATGACGATGGGCAGGCCGCCGCCAATGCGACGGAAGGGAGCGAAGGCCTGAAGGGCCGTGTCGATTGCCGAAAGAATGAGCGCAACCTGAATGATGTCGGTGCTCTGCTGGCTATTAAAGCCGTAGACGCCGGCCATGATGACCGCCGGTGTAATGATGCCGGCAAACGATGCCAGTACGTGCTGAAGGGCACACGGGATCATTTCCTTAACGGGAGGCATGCCTTCGCGAGTGAACAGGGCTTCAGTGCCGTTCGTAACCGTCTCCTGGGTCATTTGACCACCAATCCTCGAAATAGTTGTTTTCGCATCTAACGCTCTATTGTGACGCAGTGCGGGGTTGAGGTTGTGCCTTCGTTGCATATCGTATTAAAGATGATTCTCATTCTCAATAATAATTTTTTGTTATCAGACTATTCCTCAGCTGAGATAGCGCATTTCCGCAGGTCAGGAAAGTGTCTGGTCAAAATAACATCTTACTTTTCTTTTGGTCAACCGTTTACCGCTAAATTCCTACCGTTCGTCTGTATTACGCAATGTACCTGCGGATATACGAGATGATGAGCAGCGTGTTACCATGATAAAAAATTGTTATGAACACTTCGATAGAACCCAAAGGAGTTGCCCGTGAACGAGACCGTACGTCGTTTTTTGCCGATGGTCGATTTCCTGGAGCAGATACTCGGCAAAAACAGCGAGATCGTCCTGCACGATTTCTCGGATCCCGACCACGCCATCGTCGATATTCGCAACGGCATCGTAAGCGGCCGTAAGGTCGGCGGTCCCGCCACCGATCTGGCGCTCAAGATCATGCACGACGCCAAGTATCGCGACCTGCCGTTTATTACGGGCTACGAGGGGCGCGGTGCCGGTGGCAAGACGTTGGAGTCGGCGACGTACTTTATCCGCGAGAATGACGAGATTGTCGGTATGCTCTGCGTCAACACCGACCTCTCGACCGTGCGCTCCATCAACGCCATGGCGCAGCAGCTCATGGCGTGCTTCGACGCGGCGCCTAGACAGGCAGAGCCCGCGTCTATCGAGGTCGAAAGCCTTTCGGAGTCTACGCAGGAGCTCATCGACCGCAGCATTGCCGAGTTGCTGAGCGCGCGCGGGCTGGATGTAGCATCGCTTGGTCAAAGCGACCGCGTGAACGTCATTCGCCACCTCAACGGCAACGGGGTGTTCATGCTCAAGGGTGCCGTGGCCTGCGCCGCCACCGCGCTGGGCATCTCGGAGCCCAGCGTCTACCGCTACCTGCAAAAAGTCCGCAAGGAAGGCTAAACGTTAACCCTTGGGGACGGAGGGAAACGGATCATTTTTGTCGCATCGCTTGACAAAAGACCCTGCAGTTCACACGCACTGCAGGGTCTTTTTGGATGTCATGTTTTGTTTTCGCCAACGTCTTAGAGAGCGGCGACGACCTCGATCTCGACCAGACCGCCGGCCGGAAGAGCGGCAACCTGGAAAGCGCTGCGCGCGGGGAACGGAGCCTCGAACTTGGAAGCGTAGATCTCGTTCACGGCAGCGAAGTCGGCAATGTCGGCCAGGTAGACCGTGGTCTTGACGACATCGGCAAAGGTGGCGCCGGCAGCGGTCAGCAGAGCCTCGACGTTAGCAAGGGACTGCTTAGCCTGGGCCTCGACGCCCTCGGGCATCTTGCCGGTTGCGGGGTCGATGCCCAGCTGGCCGGACAGGAACACCATGTTGCCGGTCTGGATGCCGGGGGAATACGGGCCGATGGCTGCGGGTGCGTTATCGGAAGACACGACGGCCTTGCTCATGTTTTTCTCCTTACGATCAAATAGAGAGCGTGAGCGCGGTGTTCACACCGGGAGGCACAGTTCGGTCTGAACACCGCGCTTGATTTGGGATAGTACTCAAGGTTTCCGCGCGATGCAAGATTATTATCACGTTGCGAGAATATTTTATCTCCCAACGGCGCCTGTCAGCCGCTGAACGGCACGACCGGACGGTGAAGCTCAAAATGATCCGTTTCCCTCCGTCCCCATCGAATCAGGTGATCCATAGGGGACGGAGGGAAACGGATCATTTTTGCTGCAAGGGCTGCTGAAGACTTTATCCTGCTTGGGCCACAGGGCTCGTCTGCCGCAACAGCACCACTATACTTTTGAATATCTGAGCATTTTGAAAGGCAGGATATGACCGCAACCGCCAGTCGAACCACCAACCGCAGACCCGAGCTCTTGGCCCCCGCCGGAGGCCCGGAGCCCTTTGCCGCCGCACTCGCTGCCGGGGCAGACGCCATCTACTGCGGCATGGGAAGCTTCAACGCCCGCCGCAAGGCCACCAACTTTACCGACGAGGCCTTTGAGCAGGCCTGCCGTGCTGCACACCTGGCCGGGTCGCGCGTCTACGTCACGGTCAACATCGTCATCAAGCAGTCCGAGATGGGCGATGCGCTGCAACTCATCCATCGCTGCTCCACGCTGGGCGCTGACGCCTTCATCATCCAGGACTGGGGTCTGTTCTTTGAGGTCAAGCGCACCATGCCCGGCATCGAGACGCACATCTCAACCCAAGCAAACATCCACGAC
Source organism: Collinsella sp. CLA-ER-H8 (assembly GCF_040092335.1). Taxonomy (NCBI): domain Bacteria; kingdom Bacillati; phylum Actinomycetota; class Coriobacteriia; order Coriobacteriales; family Coriobacteriaceae; genus Collinsella; species Collinsella sp. CLA-ER-H8. The sequence continues at coordinate 56,963 of NZ_JBBNLU010000002.1, forward strand.
GACCGCGGAACCCTTTGGTGCCGCGAGCAGGGCGCCGACCGCGTGACCCTCTCGCGCGAGCTTTCCATCGACGAGATTGCCGCCATTCACGATGCCGCGCCCGATGTGGACCTTGAGGTCTTTAGCCACGGCGCCATCTGCTTTTGCTACTCGGGTCTGTGCCTGCTGTCGAGCTTTGCCATGGCGGGCCGCTCGGCCAACCGCGGCATGTGCGCTCAGCCCTGTCGCCTGCCTTACGAGCTGATCGACGAGAACGGCCGCGCGCTCTCCCCCGCCGGCCGCGAGCGTGCGCTATGCCCGCGCGACACCAACACTTCGCAGCTTGTTCGCCGTCTGTATGACGCCGGTGCCGCATCGCTCAAGCTCGAGGGCCGCATGAAGGCGCCCGATTACGTGTACTCCATCGTTGATGTGTATCGTCACGAAATTGACGACATGCTATCCGGAGCCACCGTTGCCAAGGACGAGGAAGCCGCCCGCCAGCGCCAGCTCAAGCGCTGCTTCAACCGCGACTTTACGCACGCCTATCAGGACGGCACCTCGGGCGACGAGATGATGAGCTACGAGCGTTCCAACAACCGCGGCCAGATCGTGGGCACGGTGCTGGGCAGCCGCCCGGCCAACCGCGATGTGCGCGGCCTCAAGCCCGACGACCGCCGTCGCCGTGCCGCCATCGCCCGTATTGAGCTGTTTGAGCCCGTGGGCAAGGGCGACCTGCTGGAGCTTCGCCACGACGATGAGTTCGACCAATTCCTGACCACCATTGCCGCCGATGATGCCGCAGCCGGCGATATCATCGAGTGCCGCGTGCCCCGTAGCATGCCCGAGGGTTGCCGTGTGCGCGTGATTCGCAGTCAGCGCGCCATTGACGCTGCCGGCGCCGCGCTCAAGCGCGATGTGCTGCGCCGCCGCGCCGTAGATGTGTCCGTCGTGACGCGTCTGGGCGAGCCGTTTACCGTTACGCTCACCTGCTGCGACGACCCCGCGCTTACCGCCACCGCCACCGGCTTTACCGTCGAGGCCGCCAAGACCCGCGCCGTCGAGGCGGCAGACCTGGTTGAGCATGTGGGCCGCATGGGCTCTTCGCCCTTTGAGGCAGCGAGCTTTGACATTTCGCTCGACGCCGGCTGCGGTATGGGCTTCTCCGCCGTGCACAGGGTGCGCGCCGCCGCCTGTAAAGCGCTCGAGGAGGCCATTCTCGCACCGTACGAGGAGCGCGCGAAAACGCTCGAGTTGCCGGTGCTCGACAAATGCACGCGCCCCATGCCCGAGCACTACCGCTACGAGCCGCAGATCTGCGCCACCGTCACCTCGCTCGAAGCCGCCGAGGCAGCGCGCGTGGAGGGTGCAACGCGCATCTACATGACCACCGACGCGCTCGATGCGGCCGGGCTCTCCCCCGCTGATGCATTTGAGCAGGGTATCGTGCCTGTACTCGACGAGGTCTGCCGCGCCGTCGACCACGAGCGCGTCGACCCCTGGATCAATGCTGGAGCCACCGTCGCCGTCGGCAATATCTCTGAGCTTGCCCTGGCCGCCCAGGTCGGCGCCACGGCCGAGATTCGCTCTTGCCTGCCGGTGCACAACACGCCCTGCATGGAGGCGCTTTCCGAGCGCGGAGCCGGTGCGTTTTGGCTCTCGCCCGAAATCACGCTCGACGAGATTGTCTCGCTCGGCGCCGCCGCACCCGCGGCTCTGGGCATCACCGTCTTTGGTCGCCCGCGCGTCATGACAAGCGAGCATTGCATTCTGCAGGTTGCCAACGGCTGCATCCACGATTGTGCCAACTGCCGTCTGCGTGCCCGCAAGCTCTCGCTCAAGAATATTGACGGAAAGGTCATGCCCGTCCGCACCGACATCCACGGCCGCTCTCGCCTGTACGATGCCTACCCCATCGACCTCACGCCGCAGGTTCCTCAGCTGCTCGATGCCGGCGTGCGTCGTCTCATGGTGGACGGAACGCTGCTCGAGACGGATGAGGTGGGCCGTGCCGTCGCCCGCGTCCGTCGTGCCGTCGAGGCCGCACAGGCCGGCCGCAAGCCCGCCGCCCGCCTACGGGGGGCGACCTCGGGCTGCATGTTTGTGGGAATTAGCTAACCGAAAGGCTTACACGTGAACGAAGAACCTCAGGTCCTCTACTGCGACGCCTGGCTCATGGCCATCGACAAGCCCGCCGGCATGATCGTCCACGGCGACGGCACCGGCGAGCGCACGCTCACCGACTATGCCAGCGACCTGCTGCTGGCGATGGGCGACGGCTTTGCCGCGACCGACATGCAGCCGCTCAACCGCCTGGACCGCGACACCACCGGCGTGGTGTTGTTCTCACTAAACAAGCAGACGCAGCCCGCCTTTGACCAGATGGTGATCGACCACGCTTTCGAAAAGCACTACCTGGCGCTCGCCGAGGGCAAGATTGACTGGAACGAAAAGCTCATCGATAAGCCCATCGCCCGCGACCGTCACGACAGCCGAAAGATGCGCGTCGGCGCCAGCGGCAAGCCGTCGCAGACGCGCGTGAAGGTGCTCAAGCGCCTTAAGAGCCGCCGCGGCCTTCCCACGCGCTCATATATCGATGTCGAGCTGCTCACCGGCCGCAAGCACCAAATCCGTGTGCACCTGGCGAGCGAGCGTCATCCCCTGGTAGGCGACGAGCTCTACGGCATGCCGCGTCCCTGCGGCCTGATGCTCCACGCCCACAGCGTGTCCTTCACGCATCCCGTAACCGGTGAGCACATCCACATCGAAGCCCCCTGCCCCTGGGAGCCCTAAAACCTGCCAAAAAGGGCAGGCACCTTTGTGGTGGCTTTGCCGCAATGGCTCAGCCGCGGTCCCAAAACGTCTCGATCTGTAACAGTTAGAACCCATTTTCCGGTCTATCCGTTACAGATCGAGACATTCGAATCCCCCTCAAGGGAAAATCTCAATCTGTAACAATAACTCGTCATAATCGGTCCCAGATGTTACAGATCGAGACAAAGGGACGGCAAGGTTCGGAAGTATCTCAATCTGTAACACCTAGCCCACTTTTAACGGTCTAGTTGTTACAGATTTAGACAAAACGGCAGACAACAAAAGCGGCATCGCCCATCGAGGGTGTTGCCGCTTTTCTATTGAGGAACCTAAATGGTTTTGACCTTGCCCTGTCGCTAGACCGTGATGACGTTGTCCATCGACTGGTACTTGGCGGGCACCTCGCCCGTAGTGATAATCGTTGCGTCGCGGAAGTCCGCAAACTTGACGGGCGCCACCATGCCAAATTTGCTGGCGTCCGAGATTACGAAGCGTTTGGCGGTATGGCGCATAGAGATACGCTTGACCTGCGCTTCCTCGATATCCGGTGTGGTGAGACCTTGCTCGGCGGCGATGCCATTGGAACCCCAAAAGCCGCAGTTGAAGTTATACCGGTCCAGGGTTGCCAAGGCATCGGGACCGACGAGCGCCTCGGTCTCGGGCTTGAGCTCGCCGCCCAGCACAACGGTGCGCATGCCGCGTAAAGCGAGATGCTGAGCATGGAGCACAGAATCGGTCACATAGGTGACGCCCTCAAGGCGCGGAAGATGCTCAATAAGCCTGAGCGTCGTGGAGCCCGAATCGATATACACAAAGCTATCGGGCTCCACCAGGGCCGCGGCACGGACGCAGATACGCTCCTTGTCGTCGTTATGGAGATCGCTGCGCTCGCCGATCGTCAGGTCGCGCGTCACGTGCGCGCGCTCCAGACTCGTCGCGCCTCCGTGCACCTTGGCGATACGGTGTGCGCGGTCGAGCGTCTGCAGGTCGCGCCGAATGGTAGACGCCGTCACGCCCAGGGCCTCAGCAAGCTCCGGCACGGTAACCGAGCCGGTCTGCTGCACCATCGACACGATTGCGTTGAGTCTATCTTCCGCAAGCATCGCTTACTCCTCCTCGGGGTACACGACTCCCCAGTCGGCGCGGAGCTTGGTCATCAGCTCCATAACATCAGAAGCATAGTCCAGAAGCTCGCGCTTCGAATCATCGCCGGCAACGGCCTTCTCCAGGTCGGCCATCTCGTAGCACAGAGCGTATGCCTCGGTGCCAGCGTGGACCTCCTCACGGTGACCGTCCGCAGTCCACACGATGGTCGCATGATCGGCGCGCGGATACTCGATGACCTCGATATAGCACTTGTCGAAGCTGATGACCGAGCGCTTGGGCTGTTTGGAGTGGAGCGTAAGGCTCACGACGCCCAGCTGCTGCTCGGCGTTACGGCAGACAATGCCACCCGCGACGTCAACGCCAGTCTCGCAGGTATTGCCCAGAGACACAACCTCGGCGGGTTGGCTGGCCATAAACAGGCGCATGACGGAGAGCGCATACACGCCAATGTCGAGCATGGCGCCGCCGGCAAGGCTACGGTTGTAGAAACGATTGGTCAGATCGCCGTACTCCTTGTAGCTGCCAAAGTTGAGCTGGGCGAGGTTCATGCGGCCAAAGTCGCCCGCATCCATGCGACGGCGCAGCTCCTGATACAGCGGCATGTGAAGCACCGTGGTGGCATCCATAAGGACCACGTTGTGCTCGTCGGCGATGGCACGGGCCTCGTCGAGCTCGGCAGAGTTGAGGGTAATGGCCTTCTCGCAGAGCACGTGCTTGCCGGCAGCCAGCGCGGCACGCAGATAGGTGATATGCGTGTTGTGCGGCGTGGTGATATAGACGGCGTCGATGTCCGGATCGGCGTAGAGGTCCTCAGCCGTCTCGTACACCTTTTCGACGCCATACTGCTCGGCAAAAGCCTGGGCCTTGGACGGCGTACGGTTGGCGACACCCGCGAGCTTGCGGCCGGCCAGAGCGAGGGACTGGGCCATTTGGTTGGCGATAACACCGCAACCGATCACGGCCCAGCGGAGCTCGGGGGCCGTAAAGATATCATCGGGGAACGGCTGATCCTGGACCGAGGCAAACGCCGCCTTTGCGGCTGCCTCGGCGTCGAGCGGAGCCTGTTTGGAATCTGCCATGAATACCTCCTGCGTCGTGAAAAGTCTTTCAATTCTGACAGCTATATATTCGCACAAATACGCGTGTATGTGCGTACTTCTGCGTATATAACCGCAAACGGTCAAAATACAACCGCAGACGGCGCATATACACGCATGGTCACGCAATCCTGCGCACGCAAATACGCACAAATGCGCACTAATCATTGCTCAGAGACGGGGAATTCTACTTAGAACTTCAAAGACAGGATGATCCGCTTCACCACGTCACTCATGGCGCGCTGCAGCTCTAAGGACCGTCCCAAACTGCCGACAGAAAAGGAACGTCCCCAGGCGCCGGCATTTCAAGAGCACTCATTTAAGTCTGTCCCCAATGAGTGCAATCACTCATGTAAGCCTGTCCCCAATGAGTGGGAGTAATCAGAGACCCTTTGCGAGGGAGGCCGGACGTGGCCTTCCTCGTTTTTATTCATGGACTTTAGTCCGTGCCGCACGGCACGCGCGGCATAGAAAGCCACCCGCTCAGCGGGTGGAGGCCAATTTCCGCTACGCGACAAAAACCTTCCCCCTAGCATGAGGATTGTTCAGGTCATCATGCTAGGGGGAATGTGATTGCTGTGGCCCAGAAAGCCGACAGCCTCGCGCACACGAAATGGCTATGCAAGTACCGCATCGCACCGAGGTCAAGCTCGTCGCCGCCATCGCCGAGAAGCACCCCAAGGTGCGCTTTGCCGTGAGCTACACCTCGGCCTACGCCGACCTTTACGACCGCATGGAGCAGGCCCTGCGCGAGCGCGTGGCCAACGCGGTGGAGATCGTCCGCTCCGACATCAGCCCCGCGCTTCTTGTCCACACCGGTCCAAACCTCGTGGGTGTAGCGGTCCAGGGACTCTAGCGGAGGCGGGGCGTTCTGCCCAAAAACAAATGCAAAAGACGAGCGCTTCTTGCCGCCCAATTGGCAAGAAGCGCTCGTCTTTTCTTAACGCGTTGTATGGCGGAGAGAGCGCAAGTTACGCGAGCGCCCTTCTTGCCAGCTCGGCCGCGCCGAGGATTCCTTGGTCGCCGCCGCAGCCCGGGGCGCAGATGTAGCTCTCCATGTCCTTAAGCTCGGCGGTCTGGATGTAGCCACCCAGATATTCGAGGGTCTTCTTGCGGACGATGCCGTAGAGCTGCTCCTGGTGCATCACGCCGCCGCCGAGGACGATGCGGTGAGGCGAGTACATGAGCACGAGGTTCGCACACATCTGCCCCAGATAATCCCCCTCGAGCATCCACACCTCATCGTTGTCCGCGAGCTCGGCCGCGGGCTTTCCCCAGCGCGCGGCGATGGCGGGGCCGGAGGCGAGGACCTCGAGGCAGCTCGCGTGGCTCGGGCAGACGCAGCGTCCTTCCTCGGTGGGACGGGTCCTTACCAGCATGTGGCCGGCCTCGGGGTGCAGCATGCCGTGAAGGAGCCTGCCCGCGCACATGACGCCCGCGCCCACGCCGGTGCCGATGGTCACGTAGACGGCGTCCTTGAGCCCCTTGCAGCAGCCGAAGACCGCTTCGCCGAGGCAGGCAACGTTCACGTCCGTATCGTAGGCCACCGGAATCCCGAGGGCGTCGGCAAACGCGGCGCGAAGACCATAGCCTCGCCACGCGAGCTTGGGCGTTTGGAGGATGGAGCCGTAGCGCTCGTCGGCGGGGTCGACGCAGGTCGGGCCGAAGGCGCCGATGCCCAACGCGTCCACATCGCGGGCGGCGAACCACTCGATCATCTGCGGGACGGTCTCGGCGGGCGTAAGCGTCGGGGTCTCCATACGGTCGAGGACCTCGCCGTCGCCGGACACCACGGCACAGACCATCTTGGTCCCGCCGGCCTCGAGGGCGCCGAGCCTCATTTGCTTTTCGCTCATGTGATCCTCCTTACAAAGGGACGCCCGCAGTCATGGTCAACCGCGGACGCCCATAACGTTGGCTTGTTTCGAGGCGACCCTACCTGGGCACGCGGTCCTGCCTTGCGGCAAACGGGGCGAGCACGGCGTGCGGCTCGCTTTGGTACCAGTAGGCGACGGTGGAGATGTCGTCCTCGCGCTCGTAGAGCTTGATGTCGTCGTTGCCGAGGTCCTGGAACGTCACGCGCAGGTCCTCCTTGAACGAGATCGGGTCGGGAAGGTGCCACCTGTAGAGGCCGTGCCTGGGCAGCGCGTCGTCGTTGGTCGCGAGCATCGGGTTCGGGTTCGGCTTGCCCGCGCTGAAGCGGTCGCGCGTGGCGTCGCGCGTCGAGCGGTACGGGTAGCCGGCGAACAGCGTGTTGAAGCACTGCGCCTCGGGCAGCGCGTGGGGCGGCCTGTCGAGGAAGGCCCAGGCACCGCCAAAGTAGTCCTCGGCTCCCGTCGAGGTGACCGTGGGGAACTCCTCGTCGCCGTCGAGGAAGAACTTCATCTCGCCCTCGCCCCACCAATAGCGCTCCAGGGCGCACAGGGCCATGTAGGTGCCGACGTAGTAGCCCTTACCGCGCACGCCGCCGAGCACGGTGTAGTCGACGCCCCTGCGGGTGCTGCGCTCGCGGTTAAAACGGGCGTGGAAGTACATGGCGTCGTCCGGCACGTCGGTGAGCGCGTAGTTGAACGTGTAGAAGATGTACTTAATGAACCCGGGGTGCTCGCTCGTAAGCGTGACTTTGGCGTGCTTCCTGAAAGGCATCTCGAAGTAGCAGTTCATGCCGCCCGTCGGGTTCACGCAGATGGGCATCGAGTTGACGATGGCGCGCTCACCGAAGCCGTTGCAGAAGAAGTCGCCGACAGGGCACTCGACCGAGGGGGTCTCCTCGTCGTCCCAGTAGAAGCGCAGCACGAGGTCGCGCATGACGAAGCTGCCGGCGGCGGTCTTGTCGGGGACGGTCATCCAGATGTGGCGGATGATGCCGGGGCCCTCGATGTCCGCGAGCGTGATGGTCTCGCCGGACTCAAGGGGCACGCAGCACGAGCCCTTGCGGCCGACGCCGAGGTGGCTGGCCGACATGGCGGCGTGGCCCTTCTCGCCCGTGATGTTCTCGGGGGTGATGGCGCGGCTTTCCTCACCGCCGTGCATCCACACGTCTTTAAGGAACTCTCTCATCGTCGACCTCCTCTATTCGTCGTCTTCGCACTCGGCGGAACTGGCACCGTTCACGTAGACGATCTGCTGGCGCGCCTCGTCGACGAGGGCGTCGAAGTCGAGTTTCTCGTCGGGGCGCGCGAGCGCGACCGTCATGGCGAGCGGGAGGTTGACACCCGCGATCACGTGGATCCGGTCGGAGGCGAAGCGGGAGAAGCGCTGGTTCACGCTGCCGCCGAGCGCGTCGGTAAGGACGACGACCTCGTCAGTGCCCGAAAGCGCCGCCTCGACCGCCGCGTCGAGCCCCTCGCCGTTGTCGTTCACATAGGCGCAAACGGCGGTGACGGCGTCGCTCTTACCCGTAAGGAACTCGAGGGTGTCCTTGAAGCCCTGGGCGAGAAGGGAATGGCTCGCCACAACTATCTTTCTCATTGATTCACCAATCTCTTGGGTCGAAGCTAGGCGAGGATGCCGGCGGCGGAGGCGACCATCGCGAGGACGATCACCACGAGGATGAGGGCCGTCATGCTCGCGTTCTTCTTGGTAAGAAGGTAATACGCGCTTCCCGTGATGGCGGCGGGGATCATGGCAGGCAGGATCTTGTCGAGCAGCGGCTGAATCTCCATCGAGACGTCGCCGAAGCTGAAGCTAATCGGGCAGGTGACGCCGATGACCGAGGCGATGAGGCAGCCGACCACGGTGAGGCCGAGCACGGAGGCGGCGGCAGTGAGGTTGGGAAGCTTCTCGCTGAAGTCGGTGACGAGCTTCACACCCTGCTTGTAGCCGAACTCGAGGGCGTGCATGCGGACCCAGAAGATGGCCAGGATGAGCGCGAACCAGATGCCGGCTCCCACGGGGTTGCCCTCGATGGCCATGTAGGCGGCGATGGAGCCCATGATGGTCGGGATCATGGTCATGAGCAGGGAGTCGCCGACGCCGGCGAGCGGTCCCATGGTGCCGATCTTCAGGTCTTGGACGGCGTCCGCCGCCGCGAGGCCGTCACGCTCCTCCATGGCCACGCAGGCGCCGAGGATGATGGCGGCGAGCCAAGGCTGGGTGTTGTAGTAGCGGAAGTGGTTGTTGAGCGCTTGCTTATAGTCCTCGTCGTTCGTGTAGATCTTCCTCAGGATCGGCGAGAGGGCGTAGGCGACCGAGGCGCCCTGCTGGGTCTGGTAGTTGAAGGTGCACACGCTCATGAGCCAGCGCCAGTTCGCGTTGCGCAGGTCCTTCTTGGTGACCTTATAGCCGGAGGGCTTGCCCTCGGCGGCGGTGATGTTCTCGTTTTCCATGGTTACTCATCCTCTCCGATGAAGGCGTCTGCGGAAGCGTGGGCGGTGAGCTCGGCGTCCTTCTCGGCACGCTGATAGAACGCGATCGCGAGGGCAACGCCGACGATGGCGGCACCGATGATGGGCACGTTCAGGAAGGCCGAGAGGAAGAAACCGGCGAGCAGGTACTGGAAGTACTTGGCGGTTGGCATGTAGCGGAGCAGCATGGCGATACCGATGGCCGGAAGCATCTTGCCGGCGAGGGTGAGGCCGGAGAGGAACCACTGGGGCATGACCTCGAGGAGCCAGCTGACGGCGGGCTGGCCGAGCGTCACGGAGACAAAGACGGGCAGGGCGGCGCACAGGCCGAAGAGCGCGGGGCAGACCCACAGGATGGCGTTCATCTGATTGAACTTACCCTCGTTGCAGAGCTTCTGGGACTTCTCGACGACAAAGCCGTTGAGGATCTTGACGACGACGTCGAGCTGGATGCCGAGCATGCCGACCGGCAGGCCGATGGCGAGGCCCGTGTCGGAGCCCAGGGTCACGCCGTAGGCGGTGGCGATGATGGCCATCGTGCCGTAATCGGGAATCGACGAGCCGCCGAAGCCCGCGACGCCGAGCTGCATGAGCTGGATGGTGCCGCCGATGACGAGGCCGGTCTGCCAGTCGCCCATGACCACGCCGGTGATAAGGCCCCAGAAGACGGCATAGTTGACGAAGATCATCGGGATGCCGTAGTAGTCCACGTGCTTGATGAAGGCAAGCAGGGTCAAAAGGACGACCTGCAGGATAGTGAAGTTGACCATGATCCCTCCTTAGATGAGGTCGGCGACGGAGACGGGCTTGTCGGCGGGCACGAACTGTGCCGTCACCTTGACGCCGTGGGCGATGAGCGCCTTGTAGCTTTGGACGTTCTCGGCGGAGGCATAGGCGCGCTGGGTGAGCTGGACGCCGCCCTCCTTGACAAGAGAGCCGCCGACGATCAGCGACGGGAGCTCGATGCCCGACTCGACCAGGTGAAGCATCGTCTCGGGTTCCTTGGCGATGACAAAGACCTTCTCGCGGTCGTACTTGCCCGCCGCGAAGTTCTTGAGCGCGGTCTCCTCGGAGATGATCGAGACGGCCATGCCCGCGGGGCGCGCCATCCTCATGGTGGACTTCAGGACCTCGTCGCCGGCGACCTTGTCGTCGATGACCATGACTCGGGTTGCGCCCGACACCGGGGCCCACTGCGTCACGATGATGCCGTGAAGCAGGCGATTGTCGATTCGTGCCATAACAACACTCATGTTTGCTCCTATCAAATCAAGTTTTTCATTCAGCACTGCCTTGGCGCTATCCGGATTCGCGCCGGGCGAGGGATTATCGGATTATTGAAGACGCGCGGTCAGCTCGTGACGGCGCGGGGGGTCACTCGTCGAACAGGAGGCTCGAGGAGCCGAGACGCTCCTCTCGCGCCGGGGCGGCGCTCACGCTGATGTAGTCGAAGACGTAGGCGATCTCGCTTACAGGAACCTCCACGCGATAGCGCGTCGAGATGCTCGAGAAACTCTGCCTGAAGGACTCGATGAAGTCGGTGTGCTCTTCCTCGAAGCGATCCTGGCCGACGTAGGTCTCGATGGGGTTGCGGGTGACGAGGCGCTCGACGAGGCAACAGAGGTGAACGTACAGCCCGATGATGGCGTTGCTGCTGATCTTCTCGCCCGTTCTGCGCTGAAGCTCGTGCACGGCGCTCTCGATCTCGTGGAACAGCCGCTCCGGGTCGAGGATGGTGATGGAGCGGATGACGTTCTGCAGCGTCATATTCGAAAGCAGCTTCTCGTGGAAAGAAGCGAGCTCGGAGACGTCGAGCCACCTGCCGAACACGGCATCGACCTTCGAGGCGGACGCCGTCGACATAATGTCTTCGAGGGCGACGAAGGGAACGGAGGCAATCCTGGGGTCTCCCGTGCCGATGACGGCGCAGACGCGGTGCTCAGAGAAAACGGCGTCGTTCGACCCGTTCGCGGCAAGCTGCTTGAAGGGCCTCGTGAGCAGGCGCGCGCCTATGGTGCGCGGGAGGCTCTGCGAGACGAGCTGACGTATCCTCTCGGCCGCGTCGACCCCGGACTCGGAGCAGAAGACGATGGCGTCCTCACGGTTGACGCGCTCGATTACCTTGCAGTGCGTCACGCACACGGCGGTCGCATCGCCAAGAACCTCGGCGATGGACTTGCCGTCGAGCAGCCCGGACCCGATCTCGAGCGCGAGCCCGGTGGAGACGTTGTTCACCACCCCGATGGTGGAGTCGGTAACGTTCTCGAGGGCCTTATAGGCCTCCTCCAAAGAGCCCATGTCAACAAGAAACACGACCCCGGTGCAGTAGGAATGGCGGTCGACGAGGCGCTGGAGCGGACCGACGATGTCCTTCAGCTGCTGGTCGTAGGGCATGTCGACCGCCTCGTACACATGCACGCCGAGCATACGGTTCGCCGCGTCGGCGATGCTCGTCGCCGTTGAGTAGCCGTGTGACAAGATGACGCAGAGCGTCCGAAGGGCCTTCGCGTCGCGAGACTCCGATGCGACGCACAACGTCAGAAGCGTCTTCGTGAAGTGATCGAGCGAGATTCCGAGCGCCCCTTCCATGTCTGCGGCGACCTGATCGGAGACGCTCGAGGCAAACGGCAATTCGGAGGTCACGGCACCGAGGAGATGGGAAATTTGCTCCGCACAGGCAGACTTTCGCTTAGCCAGGCCGATGCCCGGCCACAACTGCAGGCAAATCTCCTGGGCCAGTAGAAAAGTGACCTTCCTCGAAAGCTCGATGCCATAAGAAGAGCCTGCGTCGGCAAGGACCGCGCCCACGACGCGCTCGAAGGCGCGCGACCTCGATGAGGCGACGCCATGGCCGAAGATCAAGTGATCCTCAACGCCGCGCACAGCGGAGACAGCTTGCGAGACAAGCTCGGAGACAGAGAGCTCCCCGGCGCAGAATCGCTCATCGAGAGAGCACAGGGCATCGAGCGCCTGCTCGACCGGCCCTGTGCTCTCGGCGGCATCCAGGGACGCGTCGATCAGAACGCCATCGTCGGGCTGTTGATCGATCTGCGCGGAGGAGAGGAGCCCGCTGGGAAGAAGATACGGGCGAACGACGACGTAGTCGCCCTCGCGATTGAGGAACGCTTTGGCGCAGCAGTTCGTCACGCAGGCGCGCAAGCCGGCGATGTTATCGGAAAAGTCCGCGTTCACGAGGCAACGGTATGCGCCGCGGCTGATCTTCACATCAGAACCGATTCGGCACCCCTCGCTGCGCAGGAAGCTCAAGATGAGATCCTCGCGCTCCTCGGGGGTCCGCTCCTTGAGTGAGGGGACGCGGGCACAGATGGGCATTTTGCTGTAGGCCGAGGAAACCTTCGGGTCATCGGCGGAAAGCGTCGTCGAAAGAACGAGGCGAGCGCGCGGCGCATCCTGGGAGGCATCGAGCCCGAGGGCCGTCGCAAGGCAGTGTTCCATCGCAGAGGGAGAGAGTGCCTCGATGCCGTTGACAAAGACCACGCCCCCGCGCGATTTCGCGATCGACTCGTCAAGAAGCCCGTTGAACGAGGCGGCGTCCGGGACCCCGGCGCAGTCGATGCGCACATAGGAGGAGTCGCGGGACAGCAAGCCCTGGTTCTTGCCGTACTCGTACACAAGGCGAGAAAGGAAAGACTTACCGACACCCACGCCGCCGCTCAAGAGGATGGGCAGGCCAAACGGAGGGTACTGAACCGCAGCCTTGCACTGCTCGACAACGGAGCTGAGGCTCAGGTCGAAGCCCACGGCACGCGCGAAGTCGCGGTGATCGGCGATTCCCGTCGCCTGGATGAGGTCGGCGAGCGAGGCGTACTCGCTTGCAGAGAGCTTTACCTGAAAACGCTTCTGGAACGCGCGGCGATGAAAATAACGGACAGGCCTGCCCGCCACCTTAACCACAAAGCCGGCGCGAACAAGGTCGTTGAGGTACTGGCTCGCCAGGCTCCTGGAGATGATGAGCGTCTCGGCGATGTCGGAGGTGGACAGACGGGCAAGGTCGTCGAGCGAGACGGCAGAGGTGAGGGCCTCGAGATGCTCGAGAATCCTGTCCCTCATGTCGACGGGCTTCTTTGCCAAGCTGTCCTGTGCGGTCTTGTCCATGACTTCTTACCTCCTCGTACAAGGAGTATAAGGGGAACACAGAGAACGGAAAGGGGCGCGTGGGGGAATCAACAGCCCCGAGGAAAAGTCCACCACTTGAGGGGCAGAAAACAACGGCCATTGAACATTCAGGGCCGACGCTCAACACTTCGGCTCGACACTTCGCTTTGGAAAGGGCCCTGCGCGCCGGGGTCCCAACATAAAGAAGGGCCCCGGCGCGCAGGGCCTAAAGCTTAACCATGCGCGCGGCGATGCGGGCGCAGTCGCAGGCGGCCTTCTTCTCGAAGGTGTTGTAGTCGACGACCTGGCCCTCGGCGCAGGGATTGTCGCTGATGACGCGCACGACGACGAGGGGCACGCCGTTGAGATAGGCGGCCTGCGCGATGGTGCAGCCCTCCATCTCGCAGCACAGGTCGCCGAAGGTCGCGAGGATGCGCTCCTTCTGTTCCGCGGGCGAGACGAACTGGTCGCCGGAGACGACGCGGCCCTCGAGGACCTTAATGTCGGGGGCGACGGCGGCCGCGGCGGCGCATGCCGCCAGCAAAGGCCGGAACGGATCGCGCAAGATCAAGGCGTCGCCCAGGAGGTCGGGCGTTACCGTCAGCCGGCGCCGCGTCTGCCGCATCATGAGGGAGAATGGCCTGGCCGGCACATACGGCAGGAAGAGGTTCAAGGTGCACCCCGGGGCGGTCAACGAGGCCGACGTGCCGAACGTCGTCGCGCGCGGCTTCGGCGGCAGGGCGCCGCGCACCCAAATATGCAGCGACCTGGCCTGCGTGCGCGTCGGGGCATCGTGGAACTACGTCTGCCTGCTCGTCGACCTCTGCAACGGGGAGATCGTCGGCCACTCCGCAGGACCGAGGAGGGGCGCGCGAGCTCCGAGCCAAGCTCTCGGATTACGTGCACTGGTACAACAACTTCAGGATCCACTCGACACTGGGCTACATGTCGCCGGTCGAGTTCAGGGAGGCGGGACCGTCCCTCCCGGAATCGTCCAAATTGGTGTTGCCAATCCATAGCCAATCCAGCCATCATCTCCGCGAAGGCGGACGTCAGGAAAAGCTCGGCTTGAGCTCGGTCGGACGCGGTCTGTGGGGCATCATTCAGGCTCAGGGGGTCTCCTTGTCTTCTTCGGTCGCAACCTGAATGATAGGAACGTCCCCTTCTCTCTTTCCCTTTCGTTTTCGACGCGTCACTCTCTCGGCGGCTTAAGGCCCGCGCTCGCGGGTGCAGGGGCTGCGCCCAAACCCCAAAAACTTAACGCCGTGCTCGAAGCGTTTCCGGACGTCAGCGTAATCTCAAATCCCGTTAGTCAACTCATGAGCAAGCCACCTGAGACTACTCATTTCTCCTACTGGCAATGAAGACCTGCGACCTGCAGTTTTGCAAACTGTTTGAAAGCCACCTGCGTTGATTCACTTCCTATTGCAGCTGGCGTCTTACACGCGAAAAGGCATTTGAGTTTCAAAACGGGCGTTTCGGCGCTATCGAGCCTTCAAAGGCATCCCGCCACGCCCTTTGGGACTAAAACAAAAACTCAAAGCCCTGAGTTCGAAAATAGTTTTTGGAGTTGTCCCGACTTTTGTCACCGAAGCCGACGAAACGCGACAGGGCGTCACCTGGCGGCACTCGATTCGAGACGGCACCGAAAACTGGATGCAACCGGAATGACGGGACGGCAGAACCGAAGCCATCGAGTAGCGATAGAAAAAGGCCCGGGTGCCGTGGGGCATCCGGGCCTTTGCTAGCAACTTAACTGTTGCGGGCAGCTTAGAACTTGTGGCCACACTTCTTGCAGACGCGCAGCTTGTTCTTGCCGTCCTTCTCGTGACCGACGCGGGTAACCTTACCGCACTCGGGGCAAACGAGATTGACGTTGGAGGCATCGATGGGAGCCTCCTGCGAAACGATGCCGCCCTGCTGGTTGGCAGCGTTGGGCTTGACGGCCTTCTTGACGACCGAAACGCCCTCGACAACGACCTTGTTCTCGGCGGGGAGAGCACGCAGGACAACGCCCTGCTTGCCGCGATCCTTACCAGAGAGAACCTGGACCTTATCGCCCTTCTTGATATACATATATCTCCCCTAACTACAGGGTCTCGGGAGCGAGCGAGACGATCTTCATGTACTTCTTGTCACGAAGCTCGCGAGCGACGGGCCCGAAGATACGGGTGCCGACGGGCGAACCATCGTTGTTGATGACAACGCAGGCGTTCTCATCAAAGCGAATGTAGGAGCCATCCTTGCGGCGGATCTCCTTAACGGTGCGAACGACGACGCAACGGACAACGTCCTTCTTCTTGACGTTGGCGCCAGGGGTAGCCTCCTGGACAGCACCGATGAACACATCGCCGATGCCTGCATAACGACGCTTGGAACCGCCAAGCACCTTGATGCAGCGAATCTTGCGAGCGCCGGAGTTGTCGGCGACGTTCAGCATGGTTTGCATCTGAATCATGGTAGATGTTCCTCCGAACTAAGAACCGAAGAGAGGTGCGCAGCCTTTAGACGGCCTGTGGTATGCAAACCAGGCATACGCACATCTTCAGAAACGTACAAGTCGTAAGAGCGACTGCTTATTTAGCGCGCTCGACGACCTCGATGAGGCGCCAACGCTTCATCTTGGACATAGGACGGGTCTCCATAACGCGGACGGTATCGCCCACGCCAGCCGTGCACTCCTCGTCGTGAGCGTGCAGCTTCTTGGAGCTGGTCATCATCTTGCCGTACTTGGGGTGACGCTTGCGCTCGGTGATGGTGACAACAATGGTCTTGGCACCGGAGACGGAGGTAACGACACCCGTACGGACCTTACGCGAGTTACGCGAATCAGTCATGTTCTCTCCTTAGGTCCTACTCGGCGACAGCGGACTTCTCCGCTGCGATCTCGCGGGCGCGCTGCTCCGTGAGGACGCGAGCGATGTCCTTCTTCACGGTGTTGACGCGAGCGGTGTTGTCCAGCTGGCTGGTGGCCATCTGGAAACGAAGGTTAAAGAGCTCGGCGCGCATTTCCTTCAGCTTCTCAACGAGCTGAGCGTCCGAGAGCTCACGAATCTCTGCGGGCTTCATTAGTTCTCCTCCTTGGCGGCGGCGGCGTCCTCAGCAGCCCACTTGGCCTCGAGAGCGGCCTCCTCAGCCATCTCCTTCTCGATGCGCTGCTCAGCGTTCTTAGCAGCAACAATCTTGGTCTTGATGGGAAGCTTGTGCTGTGCAAGACGCAGAGCCTCGCGAGCGACCTCCTCGGGCACGCCCTTGACCTCGAACATGATGCGGCCGGGCTTGACGACGGCCACCCACTCCTCGGGGTTACCCTTACCAGAACCCATGCGAGTCTCGGCAGGCTTCTTGGTGATGGGCTTATCGGGGAAGATCGTGATGTAGACACGACCGCCACGCTTCATGTAGCGGGTCATGGCAATACGAGCGGCCTCGATCTGACGGTTGGTGATCCAATGGGCCTCGAGAGCCTGGATACCAAACTCGCCGAAATGCAGCTCGGTATTACCCTTGGCCTGGCCCTTCATGGAGCCACGCTGCACCTTGCGGTGAAGAATACGCTTAGGGGCAAGCACTACTGACCCCTCCTCTCGGAGTTACGACGACGAGGACGGGAAGAGCCCTCGAGTGCAGGGTTGGGAACAGGCTGGCCCGGGAGCTTCTCGCCCAGGTAGATCCAGACCTTCACGCCGCAGGCACCCATGGTGGTGCTGGCGACAGCCGTGCCGTAGTCGATCTTGGCACGGAGGGTGTGCAGAGGCACGCGACCCTCGCGGTACCACTCACGGCGGCCCATCTCGGCACCGCCGAGACGACCGGAGCACTGGATACGGATGCCCTTAGCGCCGGCCTTGCGGGCGGACTGGACAGCCTTGCGCATAGCGCGACGGAAGGCAACGCGGCCCTCGAGCTGCTCGGCGATAGACTGAGCAACGAGGTTGGCGTCGAGCTCGGGGCGCTTGATCTCGACAACGTCGACGGAGAGCTGGCCCTTGGAGACGCCAGCAACCTTCTCGAGCTCGGTGCGAAGGGTATCGATCTCGGCACCCTTCTTACCGATGACAACGCCGGGGCGAGCGGTGAGGATGATGACCTTCACCTTGTCACCAGCGCGCTCGATCTCGACGCGGGAGACAGCTGCGCGGGAAAGACGCTTCTCGAGGTACTTGCGGATCTCGAGATCGTTACCGAGGGTCTTAGCGTAATCCTTCTCTGCGAACCAGCGGGAGCGCCAGTTCTCGGTGATGCCAAGACGGAAGCCGGTGGGGTAGACTTTCTGACCCATACAGCTTTACGCCTCCTTTCGAGGAGCAACGACGACGGTGATGTGGGAAGTACGCTTCAGAATGCGAGAAGCGGAACCCTTGGCGCGGGGACGGATGCGCTTAAGCGTCGGACCCTCGTCAACATAGGCAGCGGCGACAACCAGGTTGTCGGCACGCAGACCGTTGTTGTTCTCGGCGTTCGCAACGGCGGAACGGAGAACCTTCTCGACATCCACGGCGACGGCGCGGTCGCAGAAGTGGAGGATGTCGAAGGCCTGAGCGACAGGCTTGCGGCGGATCAGATCGACCACCAGGCGGGCCTTGCTGGGGGAAACACGCACGTACTTAGCGACGGCGCGAACCTCGGTGGCCTCAGTTTCAATAGACTTAGTTGCCATTTACGGTTAACCCCCTATTTGGCCTTGTGGCCACGGAACGTACGAGTCGGCGCGAACTCGCCGAGCTTGTGACCAACCATGGACTCGGTAACATACACGGGCACATGCTTGCGGCCGTCGTGGACGGCGATGGTGTGACCAACCATCTCGGGGAAGATGGTGGACGCGCGGGACCAGGTCTTCACGACGTCCTTCTTGCCAGCCTCGTTCATCGCGGTGATACGCGAGAGAAGGCGAGTCTCCACGAACGGGCCCTTTTTGAGACTTCTGCTCATAAGTGCTTTCTCCTAAAACTCGGTATCCGAAATTACTTCTTACGGCGACGAATGATGTGCTGGTTCGAGACCTTCTTCTTCTTGCGCGTACGAAGGCCCTTCGTCGGCTTACCCCAGGGGGTAACAGAGGGACGACCAGAGGTGTGGTTCTTGCCCTCGCCACCGCCGTGCGGGTGGTCGACAGGGTTCATGACGGTACCGCGGACGGTCGGGCGCACGTTCATGTGACGCTTACGGCCGGCCTTGCCGATGACGATGTTGGAGTGATCGGCGTTGCCGACCTCACCGACGGTGGCGCGGCAGGTAACGAGGATGCGGCGCATCTCGGAGGAAGGCATACGGACGATAGCGTACTTGCCCTCCTTACCCATCAGCTGGCAGGAGTTACCGGCGGAACGGGCGATAGCAGCGCCCTTGCCCGGCTGGAACTCGACGGCGTGGATGAGCGTACCGACGGGGATGTCGGCGAGAGGCAGAGCGTTGCCCGGCTTGATGTCGGCGTCAGAACCGGACATGATGGTCTGACCGACCTCGAGGCCCTTGGGGGCCAGGATGTAGCGCTTCTCACCGTCAGCGTAGTGCAGCAGAGCGATGCGAGCGGAACGGTTCGGATCGTACTCGATCGTGGCAACCTTGGCGGGCACGCCGTCCTTGTTGCGCTTGAAGTCGATCACGCGGTAACGACGCTTCACGCCGCCGCCCTGGTGGCGGGTGGTGATGCGGCCGTTGTTGTTACGACCGGCCTTCTTGGGCAGGGGCTCGAGAAGAGACTTCTCGGGCTTGGTGCAGGTGATCTCGGAGAAGTCGGAGATCGTCTGCCAACGCCTACCAGCGGAGGTCGGCTTAAGGTGCTTTACAGCCATTACAATCCCTTTCAATAGGAATCCGTTAGCCATCACAGACAGGGATTCGAGGTTCTGCCTCGGGTGCGATGACACCGGACGTATACACGGTTCCGGGCGTGTCCATTTAATACGCCCAAAACCTTGAGCTCTCGCCTCCCCTATTTGGGAGGCATGAGCTCACTCAACAGCAGCGAGTCTTAGGCCTGGTTGCCAAAGACCTCGATGGTGTCGCCCTCGGCCAGCGTGACGATGGCCTTCTTCCAAGAACGGGTCTTGCCGGCGACATAGCGCACGCGCTTGGTCTTGGGCTTGACCGTCAGGGTGTTCACGCGAACGACCTTGACGCCGAAGATCTCCTCGACAGCGTCCTTGATCTGATACTTGTTAGCATCCTTGGCGACCTCGAACGTGTACTTGTTCAGCTCCATGCCGGAGAAGGAACGCTCGGACACGATCGGACGGATGATGATCTCGTGGGCGGTCATTTATGCAAGCACCTCCCCGAAGTGAGCGGCAATGTCGGCGGGCATCAGCACGGCGTTGTTGTTGACGAGATCGTAGGTGTTGGCCTCGTCGGCAGTGATGATGAACGTCTTGGGAATGTTGCGGAACGACAGGTAGGCGTTGACGTCCTCATCGCGAACGATGATGGTCAGACGCTTGCCCTCAAGGCCGAGAGCCTTGAGCATGGCAACGGCAGCCTTGGTGGAAGGCTTCTCGAAGCCGTAGTCGTCGACGAGCACGAGCTCGCCATCGGCCAGCTTGGCGGACAGCGCGGAGCGCATAGCCAGCTTGACCTCCTTGTTGTTCATACGCTTAGCGTAGGAACGGGGCTTGGGGGCGAAGACAACGCCACCGTGACGCCACTGGGCAGCACGGATGGAACCCTGGCGGGCACGGCCGGTGCCCTTCTGACGCCAAGGCTTCTTGCCGCCACCGGAAACCTCAGAGCGGCCCTTAGCGGACTGGGTGCCCTGACGCCAAGAGGCCATCTGGCACTTGACGATGTGGTGCATAACGTGGATGTTCGGCTCGATGCCGTACACCTCAGCGGCGAGCTCGGCCTCGGCGACCTTCTTGCCCTCGCTGTTCTTTACTTCAAACTTTGCCATTTAAGTGTTCTCCTTGGTATGACGCTGGGCTAAATGGGCTGGGCCCTTAGGCCATACGGATGGCGACGAGACCATTCTTGGCACCCGGGACAGCGCCCTTGACCAAGATGAGGTTCTGCTCGGCATCGATGCGGACAACGGAAAGGTTCTTGACGGTAACGCGCTCGTTACCCATGTGACCGGCCATCTTGACGCCCTTGAGGACGCGCGCAGGATAGGCGCACTGACCGATAGAACCGGGGTGACGCTGGAAGTGAGAACCATGCGTCATAGGACCGCGGCGCTGACCCCAGCGCTTGATGCGACCCTGGAAGCCCTTACCCTTGGAGGTACCGATGACGTCGACCTTCTCGACATCAGCGAAATCAGCGACGGTGACGACCTCGCCGACCTTGTGCTCCTCGCCGTTCTCGACGCGGACCTCACGAAGGAAGCGGACAGGCTCGACGCCAGCCTTGGCGAAGTGACCAGCCATGGGCTTGTTCACGTTCTTGGCCTTGATGTCGCCGAAACCAATCTGGACGGCGTCATAGCCGTCGGTTGCCTGAGTTTTAACCTGCGAGACAGCGCAGGGGCCAGCCTGGATGACCGTGACGGGAACGACGTTGTCGTCCTCGTCCCAAACCTGGGTCATGCCAATCTTGCGGCCGAGAATCATGCTGATCAAGATATGATCCCAACTCTCGCGTGGTCTTGGGACAATGCGTACACCACCGAGCGTACGCCCCTAGAGGACCACTACTTACACGACGTGCTCCCCAGCCTTGTATTGCGTCCGGACTACCTGACAACCCTATTAAGCAGGCATTTTGTCCAGCCAGAATACTCCCCTGGTTTCACACAGCTGTTTAGTATACACGGCTGCGGGCGTATCCATCGAGATTCATATTTCACTCACATTGTTTACGCAGGTAAAGTGCGTGGCACGTTCCCAGTGTGCGGCGGAGGGGGCGGGCCTGAGACATATTAAGGTTGCTGCTCTACAGTCCTGCTCACGACGGAGAGCACATTAAGTGCTCTCCTGTTCGTGCGGAACTCGCGACAACCTTAATATGTCTCAGGCCCGCCCCCTCCGCCGCACACTGGGAACGCCACGTTGATGTCTGCTAAACCTTGCTCGCTCAGGCTAATGACTTTGTTGGGGGTCCACTATTTGCTGGAGGGTGAACTTGCATCGCATTGGCTCGCCTTCTGCTTGTGGCTTTGCCTCATCGAAATCGAAGATCATGATGGCGCAGTTGGGGAGTTTTGTTGGGAGCTTGAAGCCCTCTGGGGCTGCAGCTTTGATGAATTGGCGGCTGGCACTGCCGTGGCTTACTGCTAAGAGGGTTTCGATACCATCGGCGCCCATGAGATTGGTGAGGGTGTCTACCATGCGTTCTTGCAGCGCGCGGCTTCCTTCTCCTCCAAAGGGGACCAGGTCCTCGCCCGGATCCCAGACGTCGGTGGGTAGCGCGTCGTGGGGACCTTCTTCGAAGGAGCCGTAGCAGCGCTCGATGATGCCTTCACGGGGCTCGACGGCAGCGTCCGGGCCGAGGAGTTCGGTAGCAACGAGCTGAGCTGTGTCCATGGCTCGGCCTAAGGGCGAAGAGACCACTTTATCGGGGACGACACCGTGGCCCTTGAGCCACGCAGCTGCCATTCCCGCTTGTTTGCGGCCCAGATCGGTCAACGGTGAATCGCAGCGGCCCTGGACCAGCTTTTTGACGTTGAACTCCGTCTGGCCGTGGCGGAGTAGATATAGACGCTTCATGCTCTCCCCTTCTGTATAACTTGCTTTACCGGCGCAGCCCTACTCGTGGGTATGGCCTACGTAGTCTTCGTCAATCGTAATCTTGGCAATCGACTTGGGGTATTCCGATTCGACTCGTTGTGCCAGCGCGTGCTTTACGTCTTCAGCACTCATCTGCAGATCCGAGGGGCGCACGCAGTCAAAGATCACGTTGGTGTGCGTGGGACCCGGCACGCAGCGAAGGTCGTGAATCGAAAGGCGGCTATCGATCTCCTGAGCCATTGCGTTGATACGCAGGCGCATGCTCGCCACCTTTGGATCGTCGGTCACGATGGGATCGTAGTGAAGCGTGACAATCATGCCGTCTTCGTTCCTAAACGCCTGCTCGATATTGTCGAGCGTGTCGTGACTTTCCAGCGGGCTGGCTTCGGCTGCCATCTCGGCGTGAGCGCTTGCAAACTTCCTGCCCGGGCCGTAGTCATGAACCATCAAATCGTGAACGCCCAAAACGCCGGGGTAGCTCATGATCTTGTCTCGAATGCGCTTGACCAACTTAGGATCGGGCGTCTGGCCCAAAAGCGGGCTCACCGTATCTTGGATAAGCTCAAAGCCGCTCCAGCCAATATAGGCGCCAACGGCAAGGCCGACCCAAGCGTCAAGGTTGATGCCCGTCACCTGCGAAACAATTGCGCACGCCAGCACGGCGCCCGTGGCAAGGACATCGTTCTTGGAATCTAGCGCGGTCGCATGCAGCGTCTCGGACTCAATGCGATCGCCGAGCTTTTGGTTGAGGGCCGCCATCCAGAGCTTTACGACCATCGAAAGCACTAGAACTGCCACCAGGGCAAGCGAGAACTCGACAGGTTCGGGGTGGATGACGCGCTCAACCGAGGACTTCACCAGCTCAACGCCAATCAGCAGCACGAGTGCCGCCACGACCAATCCCGAGAGATACTCGTAGCGACCGTGGCCGTAAGGATGCTCGGGGTCGGCCGGCTTGCTCGCCAGCTTAAAGCCCAGCACGCTCACGATATTCGAGCTGGCATCGGACAGGTTGTTCATGGCATCCGCCACAATCGAAACCGATCCCGACAGCACGCCAATTGCGCCCTTCGCAGCACAAAGCGCAACATTGGCGACAATACACACCATGCCCGCTAACGTGCCCACACGCGCACGATCGCCCTGCGCGCGCTTAACTATCCACTCGACCATCTGCATCCGCCCCCACGGTACTACCTATATATCTATTGCTCAAACGGATTGTAGTGTAGCCACTTTGTCCTCAAGATACAAAAAGGCCGCAGCCCACACGGGCCACGGCCTTGGAATGTGACAAAGGAATCGTCCTTTTGTCGCACAGGTTTATGCGCTTACTTCAGCAGCGCTCGCCACCGTTTCGGGCGAATCGGCTCCGTTCCCCGTCGCCTGTCCCTTCGCCGGCACCACGCCAAAGCAGTAGCTCAGCGCCGCAGACACCGCAAATGCCGTGCCACCGGCAACGCAGCACCACAGTAGGTTCGAAATGCCGCCCGTGGCAAAGCCAATGACCATGAGGACATTCGTCATGCCGATGGTATAGGCCGTAACGTGGCCCACGGCCGCAACAAGGCCTCCGACGGCGCCGCCAATGGCCATGCACGTCAGGCACCTGCCATATTTAAAGCCGCAACCGTACAGCGCAGGCTCGCTTACGCCGCCAAGAACACCCGAGATCGAATAGCCCAGCATGAGCGTCTTCTCGTCCTTATCCGCAACGCGGAGCGACGCGCCAAAGGGCATGCCCCAAACGGCAAACGTTGCCATCGTCGCGGCGATCAGGATGCACGAATCCGTTCCCACACTCATAAACTGCGCATAGGCGAGCGATAGGACAACGTTGCTGACGCCCGCGATCTTAAGGAACTCCCAGCCCGCGGCAAGCCCCATGAGTGTGAGCAACGATACGATGCCACCGGAATTGCCAAGCATAAACATAAGCTGGCCCAACAGCATGCCCAAATAGCTGCCCGCCGGCGCCGTAATACACAGCGAAACCGGAACCATGACAAGCATGGTCGCAAACGGAACAAACGAAAACGCCACGGCCTTAGGGATAACGCGCTGAAAGAAACACTCCACTTGCCAAAGCACGGGTACCGAGATGAGAACCGGAATAACAGTCGTCGTGTAATCGTTGACCGGCGCGGGAAGCAGGCCATACACGGAAGTCATCGATGCCCCCGTCGTCGATGCGGCATCGACGAGCTTAAGCAGATCGGGCGCAATCAATACGCCGCCCAGCATCATGCCCAGCTGCTCCGAGCAACCGAGCTGGCGAGCGGCCGCCCAACCAAGATAAACGGGCAAGAAGTAGTAGCCGGCGTTATAGAGCCAACTGTAGAACAGGCGATAGATATCGGAATCGGCAGACCACAGGCCCAGCATGCCTTCGCCCATAATGACGGCGACGGTGCGGAACAACGCCGCGCAGACAATAAACGGCAGCGCCGACATCATGCTTTTGGACAGATAATCCACCACAGCCATGGCGTTTGATGAAACCGACGTTGTAAACGAGGTGTTAGAAACTTGTAGCATGGAACGCCTTTCCCAATATGACATGCGGGCTGTCCCTTTGTCACATCGTGCGGTACTGACCGATTGCGCGGTACTTTTCGTAGCGGAGGTTTGTGAGGGTCGCGTCGTCGAGCTGCCCAAGCGTATCGAAGGCATCAAATGCCGAGGACATGACGGCACCGGCGATCTCCTCATGCGACAGGCCCCTATCGTCAACAATGCCGTCGATGATGCCGAGCGCCAACAGATCGGGGGCCGTGAGCTTAAGCGCCTCGGCGGCCTCATTCGCGCGCTCGGTATCCTTCCACAGGATCGACGCACAGGCCTCGGGGCTCACGACCGAATAGGCCGAGCTCGAGAGCATCAGGATGCGGTCGGCCACGGACAGCGCCAGCGCGCCACCAGAGCCGCCCTCGCCTGTCACCACCGAGACAATCGGCGTTTTGAGGCCGCTCATCTCCATGAGATTCTGGGCAATCGCCTCGCCCTGGCCGCGCTCCTCGGCACCGATGCCGCAAAACGCGCCCGAAGTATCGACCAGACACAGAACCGGTCGACCAAACTTTTCGGCCTGGCGCATAAGGCGACGCGCTTTGCGGTAGCCCTCGGGATGTGCCATACCAAAGTTGCGACGCATGCGCTCTTTGGTCGTGGTGCCGCGCTCGATGGCGATGACCGTTACGGGGCGTCCGTCTTTCCAGCCAATGCCAGCCACCACAGCAGCGTCGTCGCCAAAGTAGCGGTCGCCGTGCAGCTCCACAAATCCATCCAGGCCCAGCGAGATCATCTCGCCTGCCGTGGCGCGATCTGCCGAGCGGGTCTGCTTGACAATCTCGAGCGCCGTTTTTGGTGCGGTCGAGCGCTTGAACAAGTGTCCCAGCTTTTTGCCGCGACGACCCGTATGCACGATCTCATGCGGTGCCCCCAGGCCGGGCGCGTGCCCTTCGTGCAGTGCCAGCAGCTCGCCTACCGTGAGCGCAATCTCGCCACGCGGAACAACGGCATCGCAAAAGCCGTGCTCCAGCAAAAACTCGGAGCGCTGGAATCCCTTGGGCAGGCGCTTGTGCATGTTCTGCTCGATCACGCGCGGGCCGGCAAATGCCGTCAGGGCATCGGGCTCGGCCAGGATAATATCGCCCTCCATGGCAAAGCTCGCGGTTACGCCTCCGGTCGTGGGATCAGTGAGCACCGTGATATACAGGCCGCCCACCTCGCTATGGCGCCTAACCGCCGCAGAAATCTTGGCCATCTGCATAAGCGATGTCACGCCCTCTTGCATGCGTGCACCGCCCGAAACGGTAAAGCCGACAACTGGCAATCCAAGCTCGGTCGCTCGCTCAAATGTGCGACAGATCTTCTCGCCCACCACGGAACCCATCGAGCCCATCATAAAGTTGGCGTCCATAAAGAAGAGCGCGGTATCGCAACCGCATATTTTGCCCCTGCCGCACACAACGGCGTCGCGCTCGCCCGAACGCTCGCACACGCTCTTAAGCTTGTCGGCATAGCCGGGAAACGAGAGGAAGTCCTCCGACGCCAGATTGGCATCCCATTCCTCAAACGTGCCCTCGTCGACCGTCATGCGCATGCGCGCGCGACCGCTCACGCGAAAGTGTTTGCCGCAACGAGGACAGACCTCGAGGTTGTCGTGTAGGCGTGCCTCATCGATCACACGGCGGCACTCCGGGCACTTGATAAACACGTGGCGCGCGGGAAACTCGGCGCACGACTCGGTTATCGGCCCCTCAAGGACATTGACCGTCTTCGCTTTTCTATTCATCAGCATAGAGATGCCCCATCAGATCGGTGTGATACATGCCCGACAAGAACTCGTCGTTTGCCAGCACGTCGAGCTGAAGCTCGCTGTTTTCGCTCACGCCCTCAATCACGAGCTCGCCCAAAGCCGAGCGCATCTTGCGAATAGCGCCGTCACGCGTGGGCGCACACACGATGAGCTTGCCGAGCATAGAGTCGTAGTACGGCGGAACTTTCGCACCGGTAAACATGGCGGAATCCCAGCGCACGCGCGGACCACCCGGCACACGCAACGCGGTGACCGTTCCGCATGACGGCAGAAAGTCCGGCGTTTCGGCATTGATGCGGCACTCCATGGCGTGGTTGCGGACCGGCATGTCCTCCTGCTCAAAGGGCAGAGGCTGGCCGGCTGCCACGCGCAGCTGCCACTTGACCAAGTCGGTATCGGTCACAAACTCCGTAACCGGATGCTCCACCTGCAAGCGCGTGTTCATTTCCATAAAGTAGAAATTGCCGTCGTCCGAATACAGGAACTCGATGGTACCGGCTCCTTCGTAGCCGACGGCACGAGCCAGGTCACGCGCTGCCTTGTGCATGCGAGCACGAATGTCGTCGTGTCCGTCGAGGCACGGCGCGGGGCTCTCCTCGATTAGCTTTTGGTTGCGCCGCTGCACCGAGCACTCGCGCTCGCCGAGCGAAAACACATGGCCCTGCTTATCGGCCATAATCTGTACCTCAACGTGATGCGCCGGCGCGACGAACTTCTCCATGTAGCACTCGCCGTCGCCAAAAACGGCCTCACCCTCGGCACGTGCTTCAATAAAGGCCTTTGCCGCGTCTTCCACGCGCTCGACCTTGCGAATGCCGCGACCGCCACCACCTGCACGCGCCTTAATAAGCACGGGGCAGCCAATGCGCTCGGCCTCGGCCGTTGCCTCCTCGGGGCTTTTGAGCAAATCGCAGCCCGGCACGATGGGTACGCCCGCCGCGGCAGCCGTTCGACGCGCGGCGTCCTTGTCGCCCATGCTGTCGATCACCTCGGCCGAGGGACCGACAAACGCCAGGCCATACTTGTCGCAGTCGCGTACGAAGCTCGCCTTCTCGGAGAAAAAGCCATAGCCGGGATGAATTGCCTTAGCTCCTGACTTTACGGCACAGGTGAGCACGGCATCGTCGTTGAGGTAGCTCTCGGCAAGACGCGGGCCGCCGATGCAATATGCCTCATCGGCAAGCTGTACGTGCAGCGCGTCCGCATCGGCCGTGGAATAAACGGCGACGGTCTTGATGCCCATATCGCGGCACGCGCGGATAACACGGATCGCGACCTCGCCGCGGTTGGCGATGAGCACTTTGTCGAACATGAAGCCTTCCTTAACTTTCGTGCATGAGTGCAAAAGACATATCGGCGCGGCAGCAAACCTCACCGTTAACGCTCGCAGTACCTGTCGCAAAGCGGAACGGCCCGCGCGCACGCGTGATGGAGCACACCAGATCCACCGTGTCGCCCGGGCGCACCGGACGCTTAAAGCGCACCTTGTCCAGACTCGTGTAGAACGGCGTCGCGCCGCGCGCCTCCTCATCGCCCATCAGCAGCACGCAGCAGTTCTGGGCGAGCATCTCGCACTGAATCACGCCGGGGACCACCGGGTTTCCCGGAAAATGCCCCTGCAAAAAGTACTCGTCGCCCGTAATCGTGATCTTGCCGTGGGCCTCGTCGCCCACCAGCTCGGCTTCGTCAAGCAAAAGCATCGGCTCGCGATGCGGCAACAGCTTCTTGAGCTCTTCTTTGTTCATGGATATCACCTATCCGATTCTCATGAGGCAGCTACCAAACTCCACGAGGTCGCCGTCGGCCACGCAGATCTCGAGCACCTCGCCATCCGCCTCGGCCGTCACCTCGTTGAGAACCTTCATGGCCTCGATGATGCAGAGCGTCTCGCCGGCCTTGACCTTAGAGCCCACGTGCACAAACGGCTCGTCGCCCGGCGCCGGGGCAGCATAGAAAACGCCGACCATGGGAGCGGTCACCTCGGTGCCCTTGGGCTCCGGTGCGGCGGCAGGTGTCTGCGCGGCGGGCTCCGGTGCGGCAGGCGCGACTGTGGGAGCTGCAACTGGAGCGGCCATAGCGCTCGGCATGGGCATGGGCACGGCAACCGGCTGTACGGCGCTCGCGCGCTCGAGTTCGACCGCGGTGCCATCGGGCTCCTCAACGCGTACGCGCGTGAGGCCGCGGTCCTCCATAACATCGGCTATCTCGGCAAGTCTTTTGGAATCCATGCTCTAGCTCCTCGTATATCTACGCAGCGCGATGGCGGCGTTGTGTCCGCCAAAGCCCAGGTTGGTCGAAAGCGCCCAGGTAAGGTCGGCGCGAACCGCGCGATTGGGCGTGTAGTCAAGATCGCAGGCGGGATCGGGCGTGTGGTAGTTAATGGTCGGCGGCACCACGCCCTGCTCGAGCGCCATGGCGCAGGCCATGACCTCGATGGCGCCCGTGGCACCGATCATGTGGCCGGTCATCGACTTAGTCGACGAGACGTGCGCGGCGCGCGCCGCGTCCTCGCCGAGCGCACGCTTAATGCCCGCCGTCTCGGACGAATCGTTGAGCTTGGTCGATGTGCCGTGGGCATTGATGTAGAGACCCTCGGAAGGCTTGACGTCGCCCTCGGTCACCGCCAGCGATATCGCGCGGGCAATGCCGGCAGCCTCGGGATCAGGACTCGTGATGTGATAGGCATCATCGGTGTTGCCGTAGCCCACGACCTCGGCATAAATGTGCGCACCGCGCGCCTGCGCATGTTCCATGCTCTCGAGCACGAGCACGCAGGCGCCCTCGCCCATCACAAAGCCGTCGCGGTCTGCATCGAACGGACGGCAGGCCGTCGCGGGATCGGGGTTGGTGGTCAATGCGCGGCAGGACGTAAAGCCCGCAACGGCATCGGGGATAATTGCAGCCTCGGCGCCGCCCGCGAGGATCGCGTCGGCATAGCCGTGCTTGATGGCGCGGAACGCCTCGCCCACCGCATGGGCCGAGGTTGCGCACGCGGTCACCACGGGCAGGGTCGGGCCCTTTGCCTTGTGGCGGATTGCGATATTGCCCGATGCCATGTTGGGGATCATCATCGCGATCATATAGGGCGATGCGCGGCGGGGCCCACGGTCGGCAATCGTATGGACGTTGTCGACGAGCGTCGTCATGCCGCCCACGCCCGAGCCCACGTAGACGCCCAGGCGCTCGCGATCGATGGCGCCTTCGACATCAAAGCCCGCATCGCGCATGGCTTCGTCCGAAGCCGCCATCGCAAACTGAACGCAGGGGTCCAGATGCTTTGCATCACGCTTGCCAAAGTACTCGTTGCCGTCAAAGCCCTTGACCTCGGCTGCCACCTTGACGGCAAACGCATCGGTATCGAAGTGCGTGATCGGGCCGATGCCGCACGTGCCGGCGCACATGGCCGCCCAGGTGGCAAGCGCGGTGTTGCCGAGCGGCGACACGGCACCGATACCGGTGATTGCAACTCTCTGTTCCATCATGGTCTCCTCATCCAAGCCGTTCTTCGGCCCTGATTTCTACATCGCCATTCCGCCGTCGACGCGTATGACTTCGCCCGTAATGTAGGCAGCCGCATCGCTCGCTAAAAAGCGCACCACGCCGGCCACTTCCTCGGGTTGCGCCATACGCTTAAGGGGAATCTGGTCCTCGGTGGCCGCACGCACCTTCTCAGAGAGCTTTGCCGTCATATCGGTCTCGACAAACCCGGGGGCGACCGCGTTCACTCGTACGCCGCGGGGCGCAAGCTCGCGCGCCACCGCCTTGGTCAGACCGATCACGCCCGCCTTGGAGGCAGCATAGTTGGCTTGCCCGGCATTGCCCATCAGGCCCACGACCGAGCTCATGTTGACGACGCAACCGCCGCGCTGGCGCATAAAGGTCTTGGTGAGCGCGCGCGTCATGTTAAACGTTCCTTTAAGATTGACATCGAGCACGCAATCGAAGGCGTCATCGCCCATGCGCATGAGCAGGCCATCGCGGGTGATGCCAGCGTTGTTGACGAGCGCCCAAATGGAGCCAAAGTCGTTGAGGACCGCTTCCACGCACGCGTTGACGGCAGCGGGGTCGGCCACGTCACATTGATATGAGCGCGCCGTGGCGCCAGCCGCCTCGCAGGCGTCGCACGTCTCGCGCGCCGCATCGACGCTGCCGGCATAGACGACGGCGATATCGTAGCCATCCTCCGCCAGACCGATAGCGCAGGCGCGGCCGATACCCCGCGAGCCGCCCGTGACCAGTGCCACGCGACGTGAGTCGTTGCGCTCGAGCGCGCCATTGTTCAAGTTGCCCATGTCATTCCTTTCGGGTTACAGCCCTGTGGACTATGCGAGCTCGTCGGCAATAGCTGCGACCTGCTCGGCCGTCTCGCACGAATACACACGAACGTCGCTCAACGTACGCTTGATCAGGCCGGACAGCGTTTTGCCGGGGCCGACCTCAATAAATGTGTCGATGCCTTGATCCTGCAGAGCATGCAGCGTATCGACCCAGCGCACGGCATTGCTCACCTGATTGGCCAAGACATCCGATGCCGTCTGGGGGTCCGCCGGATAGGGCGCCGCTGTCATATTTGCCATAACAGGAATCAGCAACGGGGACGGCGCGTGACCGGCCTCAATATATGCGGCAAGGCCACAGGTCGCCTCGGCCATATAGGGGCTATGAAATGCACCCGACACCGCGACCTTCATGGCGCGGCCGCCAGCCTCTTTTACTAGGACGTCGAGGGTCTGCAGCGCATCGGGCGCTCCGGCCACAACCGTCTGCTGGGGACTGTTGTAGTTGACCGGCCAGCAGTCCTCGCCGGCCTGCGCAGCCAGGTTCTCGACTTGCGCAGCATCAAGTTTGATGACGGCGCGCATGCCGCCAGGGTGACGCTCGGCCGCCGTGGCCATCAATGCCGCGCGCTCACACACGAGCTCAAAACCCGCTCGCGTATCGAATGCCCCCGCAAAGCTGAGTGCAGCGACCTCGCCCAGCGAGAATCCCGCACAGGCGGCAGGCACCACGCCGCGCTCGCGCAGGGCGACGGCGACAGCCAAGTCGTGCACGAACACGCAAGGCTGCGTGTTCTCGGTCTGCGAGAGCTCCTCCTTGGAGGCGCTCCGGCACTGCTCGCTCGTCCCCGGGCGCACCTCGTCGGCAATGGTGAACACCTCGGCGGCCGCCGGCGATGTCTCGATCAGGTCGACGCCCATCGCGGGGTGTTGGGCACCCTGGCCGGCAAACAGAAACGCTACGCTACCCATGCGGACGCACCCTTCAGGACGCGCTCGGCGCCATCGACCAGATCGTCAACGATTTCGCGTGCGCTCTGGCGCTCGCTAACCATGCCGGCAATCTGTCCACACAAAAACGAACCCTCTTCGTAGTTGCCGTCCTTGGCGGCCTTACGCAGCGCACCGGTTCCCATAGCACCGAGCTCCTCGGCACTCGCGCCGGAACCCTCGCTCTTGGCATAGGCGTTGGTGAAGGGGCTCTTGAGGGCGCGCACTGGATGTCCCGTCGAGCGACCGGTCGCACGCGTTGAAGTGTCGTTGGCCTTCAGGACCATCTCTTTGTACTGCTCCGAGACGGTGCACTCGTCTGCGACCAGAAAGCGCGTACCCACTTGCACGCCTTCGGCGCCCAGCATAAAGGCGGCCGCCACGCCGCGGCCGTCGGCAATACCGCCGGCGGCCACGACGGGAATGTCAACCGCATCGACGACCTGCGGCACCAGTGCCATCGTCGAGGTCTCGCCAATATGGCCGCCCGATTCGGTACCCTCGGCAACAACCGCCGTGGCTCCACGACGTGCCACGAGGCGCGCCAGCGCCACCGAGGCAACGACCGGGATGACCTTGATGCCCGCCTCGTTCCACGCCTTCATGTACTTGGTGGGATTGCCGGCGCCCGTCACGACGACCGGCACTCGCTCGTCAATCACGACCTGTGCAACCTCGTCGGCGAACGGGCTCATGAGCATGACGTTGACGCCAAAGGGCTTATCCGTCCTGGCGCGCAGCTCGTGAATCTGGTCGCGCAGCCAGTTGGCGTCGGCGTTCATGGCCGCAATGATGCCTAAGCCACCCGCCTCGGACACTGCGGACGCCAGCGAGGCATCGGCAATCCAGGCCATACCGCCCTGGAACACGGGCTTTTCGATGCCGAGCAGATCGCAGAGAGGAGTCTTGAGCATCTCTACTTCTCCAATGCCGCCTCGACCGTATCGGCGAACTCGCCGACCGTCTTGGGGTTCTCCTCGGTATCGAGCTGGATGCCAAACTCGTCCTCGACGGCGACGAGGATCTCGACGGTGCCCAGGCTGTCGAGATCAATCTCCTCGAGCGTGGACTCGGGCTTCATCTCAACGTCGTCAAGACCAGCGGTCTCGCGGATAACGTCGCAAACGCGCTCGAAGGTCTTCTGATCTGCCATGGTAGTTCTCCTTTGGTTGTGCCCTAGGGCGTTTTTATTTCCTATGTGCGACTACTTCCAACGAAGCAGATAGCCACCTATATCCAGACCGGCGCCAAATCCAACCAAGGCGATCGTGTCGCCCGTGTGAAGTGCACCGGCGTTTGCCAGCCGGTCGAGGGCAAGCGGAATGCATGCGCTCGAAATATTGCCGGTCTCGCGCAACGTGCGAACCACACGCTCGTCCGGCACGCCCAGACGCTTGACCGCCTGGCTCAGGATTCGTTCGTTAGCCTGATGGAATACAAAATGATCGATGTCTTCGACCAAAATGCTCGCATCGATCGCAAGCTTATGGACCGTGTCACAGATGGCGTTGACGCCGAACTTGAACACGCGGCGGCCATTCATGGATAGCACGCTCGCGCTATCTGCGGAAGCCTTAAACGGCGAGGTACCGACCAGACCGGGAACGCGCAACGTCTCGACGTCGGGCGCCGTCGAAAGCTCAACGGCAAGGGGGTTGTCTCCCCCAGCTTCAATCACTGCGGCGCCTGCCCCATCGCCAAAGAGCACGCACGTGGCACGGTCGGTCCACTCGAGCGCGCGCGTCATCTGCTCGGCAGCAACAACAAGCACGCGCTCGGCACGGCTGCGGGCGATATAGCCCTCGGCGACATCGAGCGCAAATACGAAGCCGGCACAAGCCGCCGAGACATCGAAGGCAGGGCACGTCGCGCCTAGTCGCTCAGCAACGGCACACGCCTCGGCGGGAACAAGGTGGTCACCCGTCGTCGTCGAGCAGACGATCAGATCCAGCTGGCTCGCGTCGATTCCGGACACCTGGAGTGCCCGCTCGCTCGCCGCTACGGCAAGGTCGTCGAGTGACTCGGTGGTGCAGACGTGGCGGCTCTTGATACCTGTGCGGGTAAAAATCCACTCATCCGAGGTATCGAGGAACTCAGACAGCTCGTCATTGGAAACACTGCGTTCAGGAAGCGCCGAGCCTGTTCCAAGAATCGTGAAACCCATCACTAACCTCCTTTGAGTTGTTGACGTGTTTACATCGACCAAGAGAGGATAACGCATTTTTGTCGTTGTTGATGTGTTAACATTAAATTGTCCAAATGCGACAAAGGCTTCACATTGTGTTTATCTCTCGACACCATTGCGCGATTGCCTTATTAACTTAGGAGGTAGCTGCCGTTTTGGATGCCAAATTAACGATAGTCGACGTAACCGGATCGACCAACGATGACCTGCTCGAAGCAGGAAAACAGGGAGCGCCGCACGGCACAGGACTTGCCGCCCGCGCGCAAACGGCAGGACGCGGCCGGCGCGGCCACAAGTGGGATTCAACCGCCGGCAACCTATTGCTTTCGATTGTCCTGCGTCCATGCGTTAATCCCGCAAAGTACTCTGGTCTTGCCGCCGTCAGCGGCCTAGCGGTGCTCGAAGCACTCGAAAAGCAAGGCCTTGCAAGCGAAATAGCCCTCAAGTGGCCCAACGACCTGGTCGCGCGAGGACGCAAGCTCGGCGGCATTCTGGTCGAGGCCGCACGCGATAACGAAGGCAAACCTTTCGCCGTCTGCGGCATTGGTGTCAACGTAAACTACACGCCCCAAGAGGTGCCCGATGGCGGCCTGGCGGCAATTGGCCTCGCGGACCTCAACGAGAGCTTTCCCGCCCTCGACATGCTCCTCGATGAGGTCTATCACGCAGTTATAGACGCTGTAGATACCTGGGCAGAGCGCCTCAACGCCATGGAAGAAAACGCCGGACCGCTCGCGCCCGTCCACGACGAATATGTCGCACACCTCAATTGGATTGGGGAGCACGTTATCGCCCGCTCCCCCGCTGGAGACGAGCTGGCACGCGGCATATTTAGAACGGTCGACGATTGCGGCCGCGCAAGCATTGAGACCGAGAGCGGCTTGTGCGTCTTCCACTTCGAAGAAGCGTCCTTGCGCCCCCTGAGCGAATAGGGCGCCGCAGCCATCAGCTCGGCAGACGAATTCGCTATCCCAAAATCTAAACTCAAAACAAAAGAGCCCCGCTACCAAGATGGCAGCGGGGCTCTATAAGCTATGAGCGATATCGCTTAGAGCTTGATGTCGATGTCGACGCCAGCGGGGAGGTCGAGACGCATGAGCGAATCAACGGTGCCCGAGGTGGGGTCGAGGATGTCGATGAGGCGCTTGTGGGTGCGCATCTCGAACTGCTCACGGGAGTCCTTGTTCACGTGCGGCGAGCGGATAACCGTGTACAGGTTGCGCTCGGTGGGCAGGGGGACAGGACCGGAAACGCGAGCGCCCGTCTTCTGAGCGGTCTCGACGATGAGCTTCGCGGACTGATCGACGACCTCGTGATCATAGCCCTTGAGGCGAATGCGGATCTTCTGGGTAGCCAACTTAAACCTCCAAAGAGTGCGAGAGATGTTCTCGCGGATTACGTAACAGGGAGCTCGAACTTAGGCGTTCTTGCTCATGACCTCGTCCACGATGGACTTGGGCGCGGGCTCATAAGAGTCGAACTGCATCGTGTAGGATGCACGGCCCTGGGTCTGGGAGCGAAGGTCGGTAGCGTAACCGAACATCTCGCCCAGCGGCACCTTGGCACGGATGAGCTTGCTGTTCTTGCGATCCTCCATGCCCTCGATCTTGCCACGGCGACCGGAGAGGTTGCCCATAACGTCGCCCATGTACTGCTCAGGGGTCTCGACCTCGACAGCCATGATCGGCTCGAGCAGCTGCGGATCGGACTTCTTGAGGGCGTCCTTGATAGCCATGGAACCGGCGATCTTGAAGGCGGCCTCGGAGGAGTCGACCTCGTGGTAAGAACCGTCGAACAGGGTGACCTTAACGTCGAGGACCGGGAAGCCGGCGATAACACCGGTGTTCAGGGCCTCCTGGATGCCCTTGTCGATGGACGGGATGTACTCCTTGGGCACGACGCCGCCGACGATAGCGTTGACGAACTCGTAGCCGAAGCCCTCCTCCATCTTCTCGAGCTTGATGACGGCGTGGCCATACTGACCGCGACCGCCGGACTGACGGACGAACTTGCCCTCAGCCTTCTCGACGTCGTGACCAGCGGTCTCGCGGTAGGCAACCTGGGGCTTACCAACGTTAGCGTCAACCTTGAACTCGCGGAGCAGACGGTCGACGATGATCTCGAGGTGCAGCTCGCCCATGCCGGCGATGATGGTCTGGCCGGTCTCGTGGTTGGTGGACACCTGGAAGGTCGGGTCCTCCTCGGCGAGCTTGGTCAGAGCCAGGGACATCTTGTCCTGCTCGGCCTTGGTCTTGGGCTCGATGGCAACGTCGATAACGGGCTTAGCGAACTCGATCTTCTCGAGGACGATTTCCTTGCCCTCTTCGCACAGGGTGTCACCGGTGGTGGAGTTCTTGAAGCCGACGCAAGCGACGATGTCGCCGGCGGCGGCGTCGTCACGGTCGATACGCTCGGCGGCGTTCATCTCGAGGATGCGGCCGAGGCGCTCGCGCTGACCGTTGGAAGCGTTGACCACATAGGAGCCGGACTCGGCGCGGCCGGAGTAAACGCGGACATAGGTGAGCTTACCGACGAACGGGTCGGTCATGATCTTGAAGACCAGGCCGGAGAAGGGCTCGTCGAAGGAAGGATGACGCTGAATCTCCTCGCCGGTGTCCGGATCGGTACCGGTGACGGCCTCGACGTCGAGCGGGCTGGGCAGGTAGTCGACGACAGCGTCGAGCAGCTCCTGAACGCCCTTGTTCTTGTAGGCGGAACCCACGAAGACGAGGTTGAGCTCGTTGGCCAGAACGCCCTTGCGCAGAGCAGCCTTGAGCTCCTCGACGGTGAAGTCCTCCTCCATGAGAATCTTCTCCATGAGCTCGTCGTCAAAGCTGGCAGCAGCGTCGAGGAGCTCCTCGCGCTTGGTGGCAGCGATGTCGGCAAACTCAGCCGGGATCTCGTCCATCGGCTCGGGGTAGGTCATGCCCTTCTCGTCGGCCTTGAAGTCCCATGCAGTCATGGTGACCAGGTCGATGACGCCCCAGAAGTTGTCCTCGGCGCCCATCGGGACCTGAGCGGCCACGGCGTTAGCGTCGAGACGATCCTTCATGGTCTCGATAGCGTTGAAGAAGTCAGCGCCCACGCGGTCATACTTGTTGATGAAGGCGATGCGGGGGACGTTGAAGGTAGAAGCCTGACGCCAAACGGTCTCAGACTGGGGCTGAACGCCGGCAACGGCGTCGAAGACGGCGACAGCGCCATCGAGGACGCGCAGGCAGCGCTCGACCTCGGCGGTGAAGTCAACGTGGCCCGGGGTGTCGATGATCTGGATGCGGTAGTCCTTACCGTCCTTGTTCCAGAAGCACGTGGTAGCAGCGGAGGTAATGGTTACGCCGCGCTCCTGCTCCTGAACCATCCAGTCCATGGTGGCAGCGCCCTCATGGACCTCACCGATCTTGTGGGTCTTACCGGTGTAGTAAAGAATACGCTCGGTCGTGGTGGTCTTACCGGCATCGATGTGGGCCATGATGCCGATGTTACGGGTATCGGAAAGCTTGTACTTAGGCTTAGCCATGTTAGTTCCTTACCTTAACTTACCAACGATAGTGAGAGAACGCGCGGTTGGCCTCGGCCATCTTGAAGACGTCCTCACGCTTCTTGACGGAAGCGCCCAGGCCGTTGGAAGCGTCGAGGATCTCGTTGGCGAGACGCTCGGCCATGGTCTTCTCCTTACGAGCGCGGGAGAAGTTGACGATCCAGCGGATACCCAGAGCGGTGGAACGACGGGAGTTGACCTCCATCGGGACCTGATAGGTAGCGCCACCGACACGCTTGGGCTTAACCTCGAGCGTGGGCTTGACGTTGTCCATAGCCTTCTTGAAGGTAGCGAGAGCGTCGCCACCCTCGGACTTCTCGGCAACGATCTCGAAAGCGGTGTAAACGATGCGCTCAGCGGTGGCCTTCTTGCCGTCAAGAAGGACCTTGTTGATGAGCTGAGTCACCAGGCGGTTGTTGTAAACGGCGTCAGGCTGAACCTCACGACGATTAGCTGCTGCACGACGCGGCATGTGAAATCTCCTTAAGTGTCTACCGTGCGGCGCTTAGGCGGCACACGGCGAAAGTATCAAAACGTTATCTGGCTTATTTAGCCTTGGGGCGCTTAGCACCGTACTTGGAACGGGCCTGCATACGGTTCTGGACCGGAGCAGCGTCGTAGGCGCCACGGATGACGTGATAACGGACACCAGGGAGGTCACGGACACGACCGCCGCGGACGAGCACGATGGAGTGCTCCTGCAGGTTGTGGCCCTCACCCGGGATGTAAGCAGTAACTTCGATGCCGTTGACGAGGCGAACACGGGCAACCTTACGAAGAGCCGAGTTCGGCTTCTTGGGGCTCGTGGTGAAGACGCGGGTGCACACGCCGCGCTTCTGGGAGTTGTGCTGCAGGGCAGCGTTCTTGGACTTCTTGGGCACGGAACGACGGCCCTGGCGAACCAGCTGGTTAATAGTAGGCAAAGCGTACTCCTTCTCGAATGATTCCAGCTTTCTGTAAAGTGCAACGGCTTGAATCGAGGGGTCAGCATCCCCCTACGAAACACGCAGTTCGATAGGATACGTGGCGTTAGCTGTGTCGTCAACAGACCACGCCGCCGGGCGTATCCTAAAATACCCACATTTCCGCAAAGCCTACACAAAAGGAATCCCCTTCTGTGCGCGTGGGCGGATTCCCGGGCCGGGCGGCACAGGGGTTAAGTTTGCTGCTCTACAGTCCTGGCTCGCACGGAGGCCACATTAAGTGGCCTCCGGCTCGTGCGGAACTCGCGACAAACTTAACCCCTGTGCCGCCCGGCCCGGGAATCCGACGTGCTCGTCGGGGCAACGTTCCCTGCCAAAAAGGGACAGGTTTATTTTGGTCGGTTTTATCTGGGAAAACGCCACTCTTCACGGTGATTCGTATCCATTTGCTACGTTCTTCCGAGAATCAGACGAATAACGTCCAATCCACTCGTCCATATAACGCTAAAAAGGCCGCTTCCCCCCCTTGGGAAGCGGCCCAGACTTTACGAATAAACGATGGTAAAGGGTACTTCTGTTTCGGTCTCTCCTGTTGATGTGTACCTCGTGCCCTCAAGGGTTACCGAGACCACTTGATCGACATTGATCAGTTTTGTCGGCACCGAGATGTTCTCTCCGCTATTGCGCGTCAGCGAGACATAGAAATTGTACGCGCCCGCAGCATCGTCTTCGATAATCTGCTCCGATCCATCCTTGTAGGTAACGGTCAACTTTTTCGTGACTGCGTCAATGCCCAGATCATCGATGTGTGTCTGGATGGAAAACGGGCTGATCTCGAGAGGCAAGTCATCGGAGCGGAGTTCCTTTGTATCGACGTACGCTCCAACGCTAAACTCGGGCGTCGATGCCTCGAACGGCTTCGCGTCCTCGCCTTCGCCCTCGGTCCACGAGATATTCCAGCTGACCGCATGTCGTAAATCTCGATCGCGATTCCAAGATGCAAAGTACATCGTGCCGTTAATGACCGTGTCGCTTGATGTGTCTTTATCAATGGTGCAGCGTGTGTCAGCCCATTCCTCGCCGAAGTTCATGCTGGGCGTGCCGATGCCTTGTTCTTCTTCACCATAGAGAACAAGTTCGCCCGTCTCTGCTGCCGGCTTGTAGTAGTTAACGCCATCTGGATTGGACAGCGTAAACGTCACGGCACCGCAACCGTTTTTATCGATAGCCATCTCATGGATATCAAGCGTATAGCCGTTACCCTCGACGGACAGATTAACCTTCTGGACTGTGCCCTCCAGGCTTTGGGGCGCAATGCCGTCACCAAACTCTCTGGTGTAGGTGTATTTAGCCCCCGATGAGCCGCCATTGGTCCAGGTAATGGAATCCCCATTGCCGTGGTTTCCCCAGGCTGAGGCAAAATAGCTGGAATTGATAACTGCGTAGGCGACCCCTCCGGTCGCCAACACTCCGACAAGACACCCGATTACGGCAACATAGAGAGGCTTCGCGTGGCCCTTTCGATGAAGCGGCTCACCCGCAGCAGTATTAAGGACGCGATCTGCAAGATTGCTATCGGCTTGGATGGACTCGAAGGCCTGCTTGATTTGATTGGATTTCACGGTCGCCCTCCTCTAGGATGAACTTGAGCTTCGGCCTGCCGCGAGCCAAACGCGTTCGAACGGTCGCGGCTGGTACATGCAACAACTCGGCAATCTCTGAGGTCGAAAAGCCCAGATAGTAATAGAGCACGATGGGAACGCGGAATCGCTCCGGAAGTCGCATAACGTCTGACAGGACCGCCTTGGTCTCATCCTGCGCCGCCGAAAGCGAATCGGCCAGGTTCTCAATATCCTCCACACGCCTCCATGGCTTTCGAAAGAGCGATTTACATTCATTGATCGTGACCCGGATAAGCCATCGACGAAGATGTTCCCAACTTTCAAAATGTCCATCGCTTTTAAGCAGCTTAAGAAAGACATCCTGGGCAACATCGTCGGCGTCGGCACGATCGCGCAGGTACGTCAATGCGATTCGAAACACAACATCACGGTGATCCTCGACCGCCTGTCTAAATGCTTGTTCTTCCATAATCACCTCCCGGTGACGTTAATGATTCTTGCTGAGGCCCTCACCATAGATACGCTTTGACCGAACGAAATGTTTCAAATTCAAGCAGGAATAACCTACCAAAAT
This sequence comes from Collinsella sp. CLA-ER-H8, assembly GCF_040092335.1. Lineage (NCBI taxonomy): Bacteria > Bacillati > Actinomycetota > Coriobacteriia > Coriobacteriales > Coriobacteriaceae > Collinsella > Collinsella sp. CLA-ER-H8. The sequence continues at coordinate 97,518 of NZ_JBBNLU010000002.1, forward strand.
AAACCTGTCCCTTTTTGGCAGGTTTTCTTCAACAAAAAAGACCCGCTCCCCTGTTGGGAAGCGGGTCTTTGGAAGGACGGTTAACGTACTAGGAAATTACTCCTCGTCGTTGTCCTTGGCCTCTTCGGCGTCGTCGGTGTCCACGAGCTGGTTGAGCAGCTCATCGAGAGAAGCCATGTCCTCGTTGATGGCACCGTTGGCGGGAGCCTTCTTGTCGTCGATCGGGGCGCCCAGGAGCTCCTCGTCGGCGTCGGCGTGATGCGTCGGAGCGGAGGTACCCAGCAGGATATCGTCCGGACCGTCGGGGCTAAAGACCATCTGCAGCAGCTGCGAGAGGTCTTCCTCGTCGGCAACGTCGTCGTTGTTCTCGAGGATGTAGAGCAGATCGTGGGCCTCGAGGCCGTCACGGAGCTCCTCGATCGCCTTGGCACCGATGCCATCGATGCGCAGCAGATCCTCCTCGGACTTGCCAACCAGGTCGCCAACCGTCTCGATGCCGACCTCGCTGAACTTGTTGGTCCAGCGCTGTGACACGCCCAGGTCGTCGAACAGGTACAGACGAGCCTTCTCGGCGGAGATGGTGTGGCCGTTGCGGGTGAACGAACCGTCAGCACCACCGAACTCGTCGTAGCCGGCCCAGTCGAGCTGCTGCGGGAGCTGCTCGTCCAGGTCCTTGAGTTCCACAGGAGCCCACTCGGGCAGCGACTTGGCGTTGGGCGAAGCCGGGCCGTCGATGTCCACGTAGCCGTCGGCCGTGCGATACGTCAGCTTGGCGTTGGCGTACGGCTTGAGGCCGGTACCGGCCGGGATCTTCTTACCGACGATGACGTTGGACTTAAGGTCGAGCAGGTGGTCGACCTTGCCCTCGATGGCAGCCTCGGTAAGGACGCCGGCGGTACGGATGAACGAAGCGCTCGACAGCCAGGAGTCGATGTTGGACGCGACCTTGAGCGTACCCAGGATGACGGGCTCGGCCACAGGAGCCTGACCGCCCAGACGGGCAACGCGCTCGACCTCGTCGGCGAACTCGTAGCGGTCGACGTACTGACCAAGCAGGTACTTGGAATCGCCGGGGTTGGTGATCTGAACGCGACGCAGCATCTGACGTGCGAGCACCTCGATGTGCTTGTCGTTCAGGTCGACGCCCTGGCTGGTGTAGACGTCCTTGACGCTCTCGACGAAGGTGTGCATCGTCGACTCGATGTCGGTCAGCTTACGCAGGTTGCGGAAGTTGACGAAGCCCTTGGTGATCTGGTCGCCGGCGCGAACCTCGCAGCCGTCCTCGATCTCGGGCATAAAGCGCACCGAAGCGGGGACGCGACGCTCGTCGAGGACACGGGTGTGATCCTCGGAGTCGGTGAGCGTCAGCACGTACTCGGACTTCTCGGGCTTAATCGAGAGGTGGCCGGAGTACGGAGCCAGCTCGGCCTCGCGACCCAGAATCTTCTCGTTGACGTTGCCGACGATATCGAACATACGGCTGACCGTAGGCAGACCCTGCGTAATATCGTCGACGCCAGCGACGCCGCCGGAGTGAATGGTACGCATCGTAAGCTGCGTACCGGGCTCGCCGATGGACTGGGCGGCAATAATGCCGACCGCGGTACCGATGGCGACCGGACGACGGGTGGAAAGATCCCAGCCGTAGCACTTCTGGCACACGCCGTACTTGGAGCGGCAGGTGAGCAGCGCGCGGAGCTTGACCTTCTTGAGGCCGGCATCGACCATCTTCTGGATGTCAGCGACCTTCTCGATGTAGCCGTCCTGCTCAAAGAGCACGGTGCCATCGGGAGCCACGACGTCCTCGATGAAGCAACGGCCGACAAGGTCGGTGTTGAGGTCGGTGGTGCCGGGGATGATGAGGTTGTAGGTAACGCCCTCGTGCGTACCGCAGTCCTCCTCGCGGACGATGACGTCCTGGGCCACGTCGACCAGACGACGGGTCAGATAACCAGAGTCCGAGGTGTGGGATGCGGTATCGACCAGGCCCTTACGGGCGCCGTAGGTCGAAATGAAGTACTCGAGCGGCAGCAGGCCCTCGCGGAAGTTCGCCTTAATGGGAAGGTCGATCGTCTCGCCGGACATGTCTGCCATCAGGCCACGCATGCCGCCGAGCTGACGCAGCTGGGTCTTAGAACCACGGGCGCCGGAGTCGGCCATCATGTAGAGCGGGTTCTCCTCGTCGAACATGTCGAGCATGAGCGCTGCGACCTTATCGGTACAATCGGTCCACTCGTTAACGACTTCGATGTGGCGCTCCGTCTCGTTGATGAAGCCCTCCTCGAAGTACTCGTTGATCTGGTCGACGTTGGCCTGGGCGCGATCGAGCAGCTCCTGCTTCTCGGCAGGGATGAGAGCGTCCCACACCGAGATGGTGAGGCCGGCGCGGGTAGCGTAGTGGAAGCCGGAGTACTTGATGGCGTCGAGGATCGGGCCGACCTTGGCCTCGGGGTAACGATCGCAGCAGTCGGCAACCAGCTTAGCCACGTCGCCCTTGACCATCTTGTAGTTCATGAACTCATAGTCTTCGGGCAGGCACTGGCGGTTGAAGATGATGCGGCCGATAGACGTCTCGAAGCGCGCGGTCTTGTTGCCGGTGACATCGTAGTCGACAAACTCGTTCTTGCCGTTCTTGACGCGGAAGATACGGGTGCCGTCCTCGTTGATGACGTTGGCATCGGCAGCGGACACGCGGACCTGGATCTTGGCCTGCATGTCGACCTCGGAGCGGCAGTCATAGGCGTGCAGCGCGTCGTCGAAGCTCGAGAACACGTGGTTCTCGCCCGGCAGACCCTCGCGAACCTGGGTGAGGTAGTACACACCGATGATCATGTCCTGCGAGGGGATGTTGACCGGCTTGCCGGATGCCGGCGAGCGCAGGTTGTTCGCAGAGAGCATGAGCACGCGAGCCTCGGCCTGAGCCTGGCTGGACAGCGGCACGTGGACAGACATCTGGTCGCCGTCGAAGTCGGCGTTGAAGGGCGAGCAGACCAGCGGATGCAGGTGGATAGCCTTGCCCTCGACCAGCACCGGCTCAAAGGCCTGGATGGACAGACGGTGCAGGGTCGGTGCACGGTTGAGCAGCACGACGCGGCCGTCGATGACCTCTTCGAGGATGTCCCACACAAAGGTGGCACCGCGGTCGATAGCGCGCTTGGCGCCCTTGATGTTCTCGACCTTGCCAAGCTCGACCAGGCGCTTCATGACGAAGGGCTTGAAAAGCTCCAGCGCCATGGTCTTGGGCAGACCGCACTGGTGCAGCAGCAGCTTGGGGTCGGTAACGATAACCGAACGGCCGGAGTAGTCGACACGCTTACCCAGCAGGTTCTGACGGAAACGGCCCTGCTTGCCCTTGAGGGCCTCGGCGAGCGACTTGAGCGGGCGACCGCCACGGCCAGAGACCGGGCGACCACGACGGCCGTTGTCGAACAGGGCGTCCACGGACTCCTGGAGCATGCGCTTCTCGTTGTTCACGATGATCGCAGGGGCGTCCAGGTCGAGCAGGCGCTTGAGTCGGTTGTTACGGTTGATCACGCGACGATACAGGTCGTTGAGGTCGGACGCGGCGAAGCGGCCGCCGTCGAGCTGGACCATCGGGCGCAGATCGGGCGGAATGACCGGGATGACGTCCAGGATCATGTTCGCGGGGCTGTTGCCGCCCTTCAGGAAGGCGTCAACGACCTCAAGGCGCTTGACGGCCTTCTCGCGCTTCTGCTTCTGGGAATCCTCGTCGGCGATGATGGCCTTGAGCTTCTCGGCCTCGGAGGGGAGGTCGATGGCAGCGAGCAGGTCGCGGACGGCCTCGGCACCCATACCACCCTTGAAGTACATGGAGTAGTAACGGGTCATCTCGCGGAACAGCGGCTCATCGGAGATGAGGTCGCGCTCGGTGAGCTTCATGAAGGCGTTGAAGGCGTCCGTGCGGAGCTGCTTCTCGTCCTTGCACTCTTCCTCGATGTCGACGATGCCGGAGGCGATCTCCTCGGGGGTCAGCGGCTCCTCGTCGGAGAACTCGTCAAAGTTCTCGGGGTCGCCCTGCTCCTTGAGGGACTCGATCTGGCGAGCGCACTCGGCATCGATCTCTTCCAGATCGGCGGCGAGTTCCTCGCGCAGGTCGTCGGCGTCGGCCTCGCGAGCCTCGTAGTCAACCTCGGTGATGATGTAGCTGGCAAAGTACAGAACCTTCTCGAGGTCCTTGGACTTGATGTCGAGCATACGGCTCATCGGGAAGCTCGTGGGGCTCTTGAAGTACCAGATGTGGGACACGGGAGCGGCGAGCTCGATGTGGCCCATGCGGTCGCGACGCACCTTGGCCGAGGTGACCTCGACGCCGCAGCGCTCGCAGACGATGCCCTTAAAGCGGATGCCCTTGTACTTGCCGCAGGAGCACTCCCAGTCCTTGGCGGGACCGAAGATCTTCTCGCAGAACAGGCCGTCCTTCTCGGGCTTGAGGGTACGGTAATTGATGGTCTCCGGCTTCTTGACCTCACCGTGCGACCAGGAACGGATCTGGTCGGCGGAGGCAAGGGAGATCTTTACCGAGTCAAAATCAGTAGCTTCGAAATCTGCCACAGTCAACTACTCCTTATCAGTGGTCGTGGCGGCGACAGCCTCGGGTGCCTCGGCGGTCTCGGCATCCTGGGCCTCGACGTCGGCGTCAACGCCGGCGAGCGCAGCCAGGTCGTCGAGAGCAGAGGTCTCCTCGGCGGTCACAGGGGCGGAGGCGTCCTCGTCGGCATCGTGCATGGGCTCGATGTCCAGTGCGAGGGAGCGAATCTCCTTGACGAGAACCTTGAAAGACTCGGGGATACCCGGGACAGGAACGTTCTCGCCCTTGACGATGGACTCGTAGGTCTTGACGCGGCCCACGGTATCGTCGGACTTGACGGTCAGGATCTCCTGCAGGACGTTGGACGCACCGTACGCGTACAGTGCCCAAACTTCCATCTCGCCGAAGCGCTGGCCGCCGAACTGGGCCTTGCCGCCCAGAGGCTGCTGGGTAACCAAGCTGTAAGGGCCGGTCGAACGGGCGTGAATCTTGTCGTCGACCATGTGGCCGAGCTTGAGGATGTAGGACGTACCCACGGTAATGGGCTCGCGGAACTCCTCGCCGGTGCGGCCGTCGAACAGACGGGTCTTGCCGCGCTCGTCAAGCTGGGTGACGAACTCGGGACGCATGTGATCGCCAAAGGCAGCGGTGGCCTTGTTGAGCATGTTCTTGTTGGCACGACGAATGACCTCGGCGATCTCGTCCTCCTTGGCGCCGTCGAAGACAGGCGTGGCGGTGAAGAACGGACCGGGGACGTACTTGTCGGAGTCGGCCTGCTCGGTATCCCAACCGCAGGCAGCAGCCCAGCCAAGGTGGCACTCGAGCAGCTGGCCGACGTTCATACGCGAAGGAACGCCCAGCGGGTTGAGGATAACGTCGATCGGGGTACCGTCAGCCATGTAGGGCATGTCCTCGACCGGCAGAACGTTACAGATAACACCCTTGTTGCCGTGGCGGCCGGCGATCTTATCGCCCTGCTGGATCTTACGACGCTGGGCGACGTAGACGCGCACCTGCTCGTTGACGCCGGGGGCCAGGTCGTCGCCGTTCTCGCGGCTAAAGCGGACGACGTCGATGACGCGGCCGTAAGCGCCGTGAGGCATCTTAAGGGAGGTGTCGCGGACGTCGTGGGCCTTGGCACCGAAGATGGCGCGCAGCAGGCGCTCCTCGGCGGTCAGAGCGCTCTCGCCCTTAGGCGTGACCTTGCCGACCAGAATGTCGCCAGGGCCGACCTCGGCGCCGATACGGATGATGCCGTCCTCGTCGAGGTTGGCAAGCATGTCCTCGGAGAGGTTCGGGATCTCGCGGGTGATTTCCTCGGGGCCGAGCTTGGTGTCGCGGGCATCGATCTCGTGACGGGTGATGTTGATGGTCGTCAGCAGGTCCTCGGCCACCAGGCGCTCGGACACGACGATACCGTCCTCGTAGTTAAAGCCTTCCCACGGCATGTATGCCACGGTGAGGTTCTGACCCAGTGCGAGCTCGCCATGATCGGTCGAAGGACCGTCAGCCAGGGGCTCGCCCTGCTCAACGGTGTCACCGACGCGCACGAGCGGACGGTGGTTGATGCAGGTGGACTGGTTGGAGCGCTGGTACTTGGCCAGGTGATACTCGTCCATGCCGCCGGCATGCTTGACGATGATCTTGGCGGCGTCGGCAAAGATGACCTCGCCGGCGTTCTTGGCCAGGGTGACCTCGCCGGAGTCCAGAGCGGCGCGGCGCTCCATGCCGGTACCGACATAGGGAGCGGCGGGGTGAACCAGCGGCACGGCCTGACGCTGCATGTTAGCGCCCATCAGCGTACGCTTTGCGTCGTCGTGCTCGAGGAACGGAATCAGCGTGGCTGCGACGGAGAGCATCTGACGCGGCGAGACGTCCATATAGTCAACGTCCTCGACGGGCACGTCGGCGGGAGCGCCGAAGGAGCCGTCGAAGTCGCGGGTACGGGCGATCACGGTGTGCGGGCGGACAAGCTTGCCCTCGGCATCGGTCGTGATGAACTCGTTGGTCTTGGGATCGAGCGGCGTGTTGGCCGGCGCGATGACGTGCTTCTCTTCCTCGTCAGCGGTCATCCAGTCGATCTGGTCGGTGGCAACGCCGTTCTCGACGCGACGGAACGGAGCCTCGATGAAGCCGTACTCGTTGACGCGGGCGTAGAGGGCGAGCGAGCCGATCAGGCCGATGTTGGGGCCTTCGGGGGTCTCGATCGGGCACATGCGGCTGTAGTGCGAGTTGTGAACGTCGCGGACGGCCGTCGGCACGTTGGTGCGGCGGCTGGAGCCGGACTTGTGGCCGGCAAGACCACCAGGGCCGAGTGCGCTCAGACGGCGCTTGTGGGTCAGACCGGTCAGGGGGTTCGCCTGGTCCATGAACTGCGAGAGCTGCGAGGAACCGAAGAACTCCTTGATGGAGGCCACGATCGGGCGGATGTTGATGAGCGACTGCGGGGTGATCTCGTCAATGTCCTGGGAGCTCATGCGCTCACGGACGACGCGCTCCATACGGCTCATGCCGATACGGAACTGGTTGGCGACGAGCTCGCCGACGGTGCGGATACGGCGGTTGCCAAAGTGGTCGATGTCGTCGACCTTGAAGCCCTGCTCGCCGGCAGCGAGGGACAGCAGGTAGCGCAGCGTCGCGACGATATCCTCGTCGGTGAGCACCGTGACCTCTTCCTCGGTGGTGAGGTTGAGCTTCTTGTTGACCTTGTAACGACCGACGCGGGCCAGGTCGTAGCGCTGCGGGTTAAAGAGCAGACCCTCGAGCAGGCTGCGGGAAGCGTCCACGGTGGGAGGCTCACCCGGGCGCAGACGACGGTAGATCTCGATGAGGGCGTCCTCGCGAGTGAGGGCGGTGTCGCGCTCCAGGGTACGCTTGATCACATCGGAGTTGCCGAGCAGCTCGATGATGTCGTCGTTGGTGACGGCGATGCCAAGGGCGCGCAGGAACATCGTGGCGCTCTGCTTGCGCTTACGGTCGATGGAGACCATGAGCTGGTCGCGCTTGTCGACCTCAAACTCAAGCCAGGCACCGCGGGACGGGATGATCTGGGCCTTGTAGATTTGCTTGCCCGAATCCATCTCGGAGCTGTAGTACACGCCCGGGGAGCGGACGAGCTGCGAGACGACGATACGCTCGGTACCGTTGATGATGAAGGTGCCCTGATCGGTCATCATGGGGAAGTCGCCCATAAAGACGAGCTGCTCCTTGATCTCGCCGGTCTCCTTGTTGGTGAGACGGACGTCGGTCAGAAGCGGGGCCTGATAGGTCATGTCCTTCTCGCGGCACTCCTCGACGGTGTGCGCGGGGTCGCCGAACTGATGCTCGCCGAAGGTAACCTCGAGAACATGGTTCTGGCTCTGGATGGGGCTGGATTCCTTGAACGCCTCACGAAGGCCCTCGTCCTTAAAACGCTCAAAGGATTCCCTTTGAACAGAGATAAGGTTGGGGAGCTCCATGGCCTCCGGGATTTTCCCGAAGCTGACGCGCTTGCGCTCAGTGGCAGTGTATGCGTAGGTCACCAGGTTTTTCCTCCTTCACGGAAATGCTCGGTGGGTTGGCGAGGCATAGCTTCGCCAGTTATCGCAACCTAATAGTTTATCAGGTACCGACCGTTGGGCAAGAAAAGCCTTGACGCGATTGAGTTTTTGGAGTAGCAAAGTTTTTCGACAGAAAATGCGCAGGTAGATGCATGTATATCGAACACCTGTTCATATATTTTCTGTGAACAGAGAGTCGGCAATCGCAGCTCTTATAAAAAACGGGCGCGAACCGAGGTCCGCGCCCGTAAATGTCGATGCCCGAAGGCTTACTTGCGCATCAATCCGCCGCGCTCGTCGATGGCGTCCCAGAAGGCACTGGCAAAGCGGGGGTCACTTGCAGCCATGAGGGCGTTGGTGGCCATCCAGCCAGAGGGAGTGCCGGTGTCGTAGCCCGACAGCGGGTCGATGACGACGGCATACATGGCCTCGCGATCGAGCGAACGGGCCATTGCGTCGGTGAGCTGGATCTCGCCGCCCTTGCCGGCCTGCTGATCTGCCAGCAGGTCCATGACCAGCGGGCTCAGCAGATAGCGGCCGACGATGTACAGGTTGGACGGAGCAGCCTCGGGAGCGGGCTTCTCGACCAGACCGCCGATGCGCCAGACAGCGCCCGGCTCGGCATCGGCAACGCCCTCGGCGCCCTCGAGCGAACCGACGCGCTCGCCGGCGATAACGCCGTAGCGGCTGACTTCCTCGGGCGAGCAAGCAGCGACGGCGATAACCGAAGCGCCACCGTGCTCCTTGGAAACGGCGAGCATCTTGTCGCAGATGTCGCGGTTAGGCACAACGTAGTCGCCCAGAAGAACCAGGAAGTTCTCCCCTGCCACGGCGTCGGCAGCAGAGCGGATAGCATGGCCGAGGCCCTTGGGCTCGTACTGATAACGGAAGTCGACCGGCATACCGCCAGCGTGGGCGACGGCATCGGCATAGGCGTTCTTGCCGCGCTCGCGCAGCAGGTTCTCGAGCGAGCGATCGGGCTGGAAGTAGTTCAGCAGCTCGGGCTTGCCGGGAGAAGTAACGATGATGGCATCGTCGACCTCCTCGGGGTCGAGCGCCTCCTCGACGACATACTGAATGACGGGCTTGTCGAGCACCGGCAGCATCTCTTTGGGCGTGCACTTGGTGCCAGGCAGAAAACGCGTGCCAAGACCGGCGGCGGGGATGATTGCCTTCATGTTATTCAAAGATCCTTTCGCAGGCGCAAAAGCGCCCCATGCGTGCGGCACACAGCCGCAGACCAAATTGCGATACCTAAGCATCTTACCGCTGGAACTATATGTCGCTACAAGGCAGAGACAATTCTTCAGCAGGTCAACGCAAATTATTGCTCGAATGGTGCAATTTTATTGCCCAACGGCAGGGTGCCCGATACGACGCAAATCACAGAACATGGCAGTTTGAGCTACCGATGTCGAGGGAGCGAAAAACAAAAAAGACGGGGCTCGCAATGCGAACCCCGTCTGCAAAGAAATCTGGCGAGAAAGCCTGATTACTTGAGGGTGACAGCAGCGCCAGCAGCCTCGAGCTTCTCCTTGGCAGCCTCGGCGTCCTCCTTCTTGGCACCCTCGAGAACAGCCTTGGGAGCGCCCTCGACGACCTCCTTGGCCTCCTTCAGGCCAAGGTTGGTGAGCTCACGGACGGCCTTGATGACCTGGATCTTGTTGTCGCCGAAGCCCTCGAGCACGACGTCAAACTCGGTCTTCTCCTCGGCCTCAGCAGCGCCAGCAGCGGGAGCGGCGACAACAGCGGCAGGAGCAGCGGCGGAAACGCCGAAGGTGTCCTCGATAGCCTTGACGAGCTCGGAAGCCTCGAGAAGGGTCATTTCCTTAAGAGCATCGATGATCTCATCGGTGGTAAGCTTAGCCATTTCTAAGTCCTTTCGGTTTCCGTGTCTGTGCACGGAGATCAGTTAAAACACAGCGCGAATGCGCCAGGGGTGCGGCGTTGCCGCCGCGGGTGAAAACAGCAACTAGGCTGCCTTCTGCTCGGAGACCTGCTGGATCGAACGAGCGAGACCAGAGGAAACGCCGTTGACGCAGACAGCGATGTCGCGAGCGAAACCGGAGATGAGACCGGCGATCTGGCCGAGAAGCTGATCCTTGGTGGGCAGCTCGGCGATAGCCTTAACATCATCAGCGGAAACGGCCTTGCCGTCGGAGATACCGCCCTTGATCTCAAGGACGCCCTTGGACTTAGCGGAGAAGTCCTTAAGGGCCTTAGCGGCCTCGACCGGCTCGGACTCGTAGAACACATAAGCGACGGGGCCGGCGAGGATCTCGTCGAGCTCGGGCTGCTCCTGGTTCTTGAGAGCGATCTTGACCAGGTTGTTCTTGTAGACCTTCATCTCGGCGCCGCACTCGCGAAGCTGATGACGCAGCTCCTGAGCCTGCTTAACCGTCAGACCGTTGTAGTTGACGACGAACAGACCGGCGTTCTCGGCGATACGGGACTCGATCTCTGCAACCTTGTCGATTTTGTACTGCTGGGGCATGAATTACACCTCCTCGAATTCTTTCCGGGCACGGTCCGCCACAAGGACGTGACGGGGGCATGTCCAAAAAGAAAGCCCCCGCGCTGCATGAGCGACGGGGGCGAGAAGACATATCTACTCGACCACCTCGGCTGGCGGGAAGTCCCATTAAGCTCGCGGGTAAGACCCGTTTGCGCCGGCTGTCTCTGGCAGCGGATTCGTGCGTGAACCGAAAGTATTATGGCGGGGACCCTGGCGTCGGTCAACGGAAAACCGGGCTGCACACAATTCCACCATCCGGCACGCTCCGCCGAAGGCCAGGCGCAAGGTTTCCGCTCGGTCAGGTCCTGGGCTCGCTCGGAAAGCACATTAAGTGCTTTCCGGCTCGTGCGGAATCTACGGAAACCTTGCGCCTGGCCTTCGGCGGCGCGTGCCTGCGTTGACTTTGGGCAGCCCGGGTTTTCGTTGGCTGACGCCACCACTCATAATGCTTGGGTCGGTGGGCTGATGCGTTGCGTCCCGTTGGGCTATAAGGTTGAAATGAAGGTGGACAGGCGATTTAGGCCTTCGTCCAGATCTTGGTCGGAGACGCAGTAGCTGAGGCGGATGTGGCCTTCGGTGCCGAAACAGTCGCCCGGGACTAGGGCTACGTTGGCCTCTTTGATGGCTTTGATGCAGAAGCCCTCGCTGGTTAGGCCGAACTTTTTGATGCTCGGGAAAGTGTAGAAGGCTCCTGCGGGCTCTACTACGTCGAGGCCCATGGCGTCTAAGGCTGCGAGTACGCGTTCGCGGCGGGCCCGGTAGACTTCGAGCATGGGGGTTGGGTCGACGGTGAGGGCTCGGGCTGCGGCGTCCATCTCGAAGGAGACGGCGCTCGATACTAGGTATTGGTGGGCCTTTGCGATCTCGGCGATGACGGGGGCTGCCGCTGCGAGCCAGCCCAAGCGCCAGCCGGTCATGGCCCAGGGTTTGGAGAAGCTCTCGATGACTACTGTCTGCTCGCGTAGCTCCGGGTGGCACTGGGCAAAGCGCTCGTAGCCATCCACATAGACCAGGCGGTTGTATACGTCGTCGCAGACCACGTAGATGCCCGCCTGCTCTGCCACGTGTGCCACGGCGTCGAGAGACGCCGCGTTGAGGATGCAACCCGTGGGATTGTTGGGCGAGCAGATGACGATGGCCTTGGTCGCTGGCGTCACGCAGGCACGAAGCGCCTCCTCATCAATCTGGAATTGCGCAGGCTCCGTATCCAAAAAGACCGCTTTGGCGTGGTTGGCCACGACGATGCTCTCGTACAGGCCAAAGGCCGGCGTGGGGATGATGACCTCGTCGCCGGGGTTGAGCATAGCCATGAATGTTGCCGACAGGGCCTCGGTCGCGCCGTCGGTTAGGATGACCTCGTCAGCCGAAAACGTAAGGCCCGCGTCCCCCATGTAGGCAGATAACGCCTCACGCAGGGCGGGGCGACCGTTGTTGGGCGGATAGTGCGTGTCACCGCGGTCCAGTGCGGCGGTCACCTCGGCACTAATCACATCGGGCGTGGGAAAATCGGGCTCGCCAAGCGCAAGCGCGATGCACCCCGGGTGCTGGGCGGCGAGCGCGTTGATCCGGCGGATACCGGAGGGCTTGAGTGTGGCAAGCGAGGTATTCATGGACAGTCGCATGGCTTTCCTTTCGTAAGGGTTGCACTAGGATAGCGCGACGTGGCGCCGCCAGACGGTGTAACCTAAACGGAAACCAACCGGAAAGGAGGCGGCATGGAGACGACCGCACGCGGCGATGCACCAAAAACGTTGCAGACCATTGCGTATATCAGCATTCCCAATAGCGCCGATCTTGATTTTTTGCTCTGGGACCTGCAGGATGCCATCGCCGCCTATGCTCAGCTTTCCGGCACTGTACTCCCCCGCCCAGTCGGCTCGAAGGCAAATGACGCCGGCAGCGTTGCCGATGGCATCGTGCTGGCCATTGAAGACGTGGCTGACGATGAGACGTTGACAGCTATCGAGCAGGCGCTTGAGCGCTTTGGCAGTACGGGAGCGCGTGTCTATGCCGTGATTCGAGCCGCACAACGGGGCGCTGAGCAGGCGCGTGGGACCACCGTTCGCCTGCACAAGGCATGTGAGCGCCATGACCAATTGTGGTGTGGCGGCGTTGCCATCTGCGCCGGCAGCGGCATCGCAGCGCTTCGCCATTCCCCACGTATGGGCCTCTTGCGCCGACCGTTTTCTGAGGCCATGGACAAGCTCGTGGGCGCCGTTCGTATGGGGTGTTCCGTCGAACACGCGCAGAAGCTCGGCGGCGCCGCAACGGGTGGCGTCGACACCGACGGCATGGTGCGCGCCACGCCTGCACTGCCCACACCGATCTGGCACGCCGTTATGAGGCATCTTGCCGAGCACTCAAACTGCTAAATCGAAAAAGCCTGCCAATCAGCGGCGCCGCTCCACCGCTCAACAAGCCGCTCCAGACGCCATGTCGCATTGGCGGGACTTGTCGAGGGCAGGACGATGGCAGGCAGCCCCGTCCGATCCTGCAAGTAGCGTTTGTAGAGTCGCCCTGCCGTGCCGCCGTTACAGACAACGGCCTCGATCGGCGCGGCATCGGTAATGCGCTCGATATGTGCCGGCACAACGTTGCGGATGCTTGCGTCGCTCGAGCCCTTAATGTCGCAGCTCTCAATCACATCCCACAGGGCCACGCCACCGTTCAACAGCATGGATCGCTTGGCGGCAATGGAGGCATCGAGCGTCGCGGGCTCACCGCTTGCCAAAGGATCGCCCTCGTTGGGCGGCACAGGCATACCGAGGCACGTGGCCATCACACGCCAAAAGCGATTCTGAGGGTTGCCGTAATAAAAGGCATTGGCGCGCGAAAGCACCGAGGGAAACGACCCCAGCACCAAAACGCGCGAGCGCTCGTCAAACACGGGTTCAAACCCATGCTCAATATGTTGATAGCCCTCGTCAGACACGGCCATGGTCTAGGCTCTCAACAGATAGCGCACCTCGTAGGGTGCAAGCTCAAGGGTGCCCGTCAGCTCGACCGTGGGCGCATCGTCGGCAAGCAGGTCGACAAAGGACCCGTTGAGCTCGCCGGCGCCAAAGGTGCAAGGCTCGCCCACGGCGTTCACCGCCACGAGCACCGTCGCGTCGTCGCAGGCGCGCTCGAACAGCAGCTGCTTGTTCTGGATCACCACGTTGCGATAGGCACCGTAGTTGAGGGCGCGCGCCGCCGCATCGTCTGTCGAGCGCAAGTGCGCGAGCTGCTTGACAAATGCCGTCAGCTCGTTGGGCGCAGGCTCATCGAGCGCAGGACGCAGCGCCCAATCGCCATCGGGGCCGCCCTTTTCGCCGGCAATCCCCCACTCGCTGCCGTAGTAGAGGCACGGAATGCCCGGCATACCAAAGAGCATGCCGTAGGCGGGGCGCAGGCAGGACTTGTCGGTAAGGATGCTCGCCAGGCGCGGCACATCGTGGTTGTCGACAAACGACAGCAGATGCTTGCCACGATAAATGCACCACGGGTCACCGCCAAACTGGCGATGCAGCGAGTGGGCAATCTCGAACATGTTGACCGAGTTAAAGCTGGAGTACAGGCCCTTGTAACACTCGTAGTTGGTGCAGGAGTCGAGCATCTCGTCGTTGACGATCTGGTTGTAGTCGCCGTGGAGCGTCTCGCCGATCAGCACAAAGTCGGGCTTGAGCTCACGGGTAAAAGTATGCAGGCGGCGCATAAAATCGCGATCGAGCATATAGGCGACGTCCAGGCGCAGGCCGTCGATGCCAAAGACCTCGGCCCAGCGACGCACGGACTCAAGCAGGTAATCGACCACGGCGGGGTTTTGCAGGTTGAGTTTCACAAGCTCAAAATGGCCTTCCCAACCCTCGTACCAAAAGCCGTCGCCGTAGCAGGAGTCGCCGTCAAAGCTAATGTGGAACCAATCCTTGTAGGGCGAGTCCCACTTACGCTCCTGCACATCGCGGAAGGCCCAAAAACCGCGGCCGACGTGGTTGAAGACGGCATCGAGCACCACGCGGATGCCATGGGCATGCAGTGTGTCGCACACGGCGGCAAAGTCGACATCCCCACCCAGGCGGCGGTCGATATGGCGCAGGCTGCGCGTATCGTAGCCGTGGCTATCGGACTCGAGCGGCGGGTTGATGAGCACAGTGCCAACGCCGAGTTCCTGCAGGTAGTCGGCCCATTGGGCAATCTTCATGATGGGGGCATCGGGGCTGGGTGCAGTGCCGGCAGCTTGAGAGAGTTCGTCCTCGGCAACGGGTGCGGCATTCTCACGCGGAGCTCCGCAAAAGCCCAGCGGATAAATCTGGTAGAACGTCGTCTCGTATGCCCACATAGCAACCTCCCGGTAAGCTCAACATAACGACATCCATTGTATGTCCAGCTTGTATCCTCTCCCCCAAAATAAGTTGCGGTGGAATAGTTCCTGCCTGGGCCTTCAGAGGCCTTAAACAGGAACTATTCCACCGCAACTGATGAGGGGACGTGATTAGGCGACGGGCCTTGCGCGGCGTATGGCCGGGAACAGCACGGTGATGGCGAGGATGACGCCCACGACGGCAATCGCCCCGCCCGCGAAGCCGATCCAAGCGATACCGGGACCCGAAACCACGGCGCCGCCGATTGCGGTGCCCGTGCCAATACCGAGGTTAAACAGGCCCGAGAAGATCGACATGGCGACGGCCGACGAATCTGCCGACGTGCACTTGATGAGCTCGGCCTGAAACGCCACGTTAAAGGCCGTGGCGCAGCAACCCCACAGTGCGCAGACGGCAAGCACTGTCACGAGCGACGATGCGGCCGGCCCCATGAGCAGCAGGGCCACCGGCACGCCGGAGAGCGTGATAGCCAAGAACGGGAAGCGATGCCCATCGAACAGGCGGCCAAACAGCCAGCTTCCGAGCAAACCAGAGCAGCCAAACGCCGTCAGCGTCATGGTAATGGCGCCCGCATCGACGTGCGCGACCTGCGCCAGGAAGGGCTCGATATAGCTGTAGCTTGCGTAATAGCCGGTCGCCATGAAGACCGTGACTGCGTAGAGCGCGATGAGGAGCGGGTTCTTGAGCAGCTCGGGCAGCTGTTTGACAGTAAAGCGCTCACCCGCCGGCATGGCCGGGAACACCGCTGCCTGGTAGACGACCGCGATGGCTGAGAGGCCCCCGACCACGGCAAACGTCATGCGCCAGCCCACGGCCAAGCCAATGGCGCGACCGAGCGGCAGGCCAAAGATCTGCGCGATGGACGAGCCCGTAGCAATCATGCTGATGGCGAGCGCGCCGTGGCGAGTGTCGACCAGGCGCGAGGCCATAATCGAGGCGACTGACCAGAACACGGCATGTGCGCAAGCGACCACCAGGCGCGCGCAGACCAGGATGGGATAGGTCGGCGCCACGGCGGACAGGAACTGACCGAGCGAGAACACGGCCAGCACGCCCAGCAGCATCCGCTTGAACTCAAAGCGCGAGGCGAACACCATGAGCGGCAGCGACAGCAGCATGACGCCCCAGGCATAGACCGAGATCATGATGCCCGCCTGGGCCTCGGTGAGCGAGAACGACGCGGCGATATCAGTCAAAAGGCCAATGGGCATAAACTCCGACGTGTTGAACACGAACGCACAGCAGGTGAGCCCGACGAGTGGGAGCCACTGCTTGAGCGTGATGCCGTCTTGCCTTGCCTGACTCATATATAACATCTCCAATCATTTTGAGCGGAGGCGATTATATAGCAACGGTCCCGCATCCGTCAGTAACGGACACGGGACCGAAACAATTCGATACACAGAGGTTGCGCCGTCAATAAATAACTAAGCCAACCCCAGTAATATGCCCGCCGAATGCACGACAAACGCCACGATCCAGGCGACCGTCACTTGAAACGCGAACACGGCAACGGCATAGCGTGCGCCCAACTCGCTCCTGACGGCGCCGATGGCCGCCACGCAGGGCGGGTACAGCAACGTAAAGACCAGGAACACGTAAGCGGTAAACGGCGAAAACATGGTCGACAGTGCCGCGGGCGAGGTCGCGCCCAAAAGCACGGTGAGGGTCGAGATGACACTCTCCTTGGCGATAAGTCCGGTGACGAGCGCCGTGGATGCGCGCCAATCGCCAAAGCCAAGCGGCGCCAGCGCCGGCGCGATGATGCTGCCGAGGCCCGCAAGCAGGCTTTGCGACTGATCGGCGACCACGTTAAAGCGGATGTCGAACGTCTGAAGGAACCAGATGACCACGGTCGCGGCAAAGATAATGGTAAAGGCCTTGGTGATGAAGTCCTTGGCCTTATCCCATGCCAACATCACCGTCGTCTTGACGCTCGGCAGGCGGTAATTGGGAAGCTCCATGATAAACGGCACCGGGTCGCCCTTAAATGCAGTGCGGTTGAGCACCAAAGCCGCGATGCAGCCGACCACGATACCGATCAGATAGAGCGAGACCATGGCGGGGACCGTCGCCTGCGGGAAAAACGCCCCGCACAGCAAGCCGTAAACAGGCAACTTGGCTGAGCAGCTCATAAACGGCGTGAGCATGACCGTCATCTTGCGGTCGTGCTCGGATGGGAGCGTACGGGTCGACATGATAGCCGGCACGGTGCAGCCAAAACCGACGAGCATGGGCACGAAGCTGCGGCCCGACAGGCCAAAGCGACGCAGCACCTTATCCATGACAAAGGCCACGCGCGCCATGTATCCGGAGTCTTCCAGAATGGAGAGGAACAAAAAGAGCACGACGATAATCGGCAGAAAGGTCAGCACGCTGCCCACACCCGTAAGCACGCCGTCGACAGCCAGCGAGCGCACCACGTCGTTGGTACCGAACGCCTTGAGGCCCGCATCGGCCGAGGCGATGATGGTAGCGATACCGTCCTCCATGAGTCCCTGCAACGCCGCGCCGATCACGCCAAACGTCAGCCAAAAGACGAGGCCCATGATCACCAGAAACGCCGGAATGGCTGTGTAACGACCTGTCAGGATGCGGTCAATCTTGACGGAGCGCACGTGCTCGCGGCTCTCGTGCGGCTTGACGACGCAACGCCCGCACACGTCGCCGATAAAGCTAAAGCGCATGTCAGCCAGCGCAGACAGGCGGTCGGTGCCGGCCTCGCCCTCCATCTGGGTGATGATGTGCTCGATAGCGTCGAGCTCGTTGCGATCCAGGTGAAGCGCCTCGGTCACCAGCTCGTCGCCCTCAACCAGCTTGGTCGCCGCAAAGCGCACCGGGATGTGCGCCGTCACGGCATGGTCCTCGATCAGGTTAGCAATACCGTGGATGCAGCGATGCAGCGCACCGCCGTCCGGACCGTCGGGCGCGCAAAAGTCCAGGCGACCGGGGCGCTCGCGGAACCGCGCCACGTGCAAGGCATGATCCACCAACTCGCCGATACCCTCGTTGCGGGCAGCGCTAATGGGAACAACGGGCACGCCCAACAGGCTCTCGAGCAGGTTGACGTCCACGGCGCCGCCGTTGGCGGTCACCTCGTCCATCATGTTGAGCGCAATGACCATAGGACGGTCGAGCTCCATGAGCTGCAGTGTCAGGTACAGGTTACGCTCGATGTTGGTGGCGTCA
Organism: Collinsella sp. CLA-ER-H8; assembly: GCF_040092335.1. Lineage (NCBI taxonomy): Bacteria > Bacillati > Actinomycetota > Coriobacteriia > Coriobacteriales > Coriobacteriaceae > Collinsella > Collinsella sp. CLA-ER-H8. Next base: position 115,671 of record NZ_JBBNLU010000002.1, read on the forward strand.
ATGATGTCGATGATGGCATCCGGGCGCTCGTCGAGGATGAACTGACGACTCACGACCTCTTCGCCTGTGTACGGCGACAGGGAGTAAATGCCAGGCAGGTCGGTAACGCTTGCCTCGGGATGGTTGCGGATGGTGCCATCTTTGCGGTCGACCGTCACGCCGGGAAAGTTACCGACGTGCTGATTGGAGCCCGTCAGCTGGTTGAATAACGTGGTCTTGCCGCAGTTTTGGTTGCCGGCGAGGGCAAAGTGCAGCGGCGCGCCCTCTGGCACGGCCGTCTTTGCCGCACGGGGCGAATACGTCCCCTCGCCCAGGGCCGGATGCTCCGTCGTGCCGATTGCGGCGTTAGCGCGCGGACCCGTATCGGTGTCGTGAATACCCACGAGCTCGATGCGAGCGGCATCGTCCTTACGCAGTGTCAACTCGTAGCCACGCAGGCGAATCTCGAGCGGGTCGCCCATGGGGGCATACTTCATCATGGTGACTTCGGTGCCCGGCGTTAGACCCATGTCCAAAATATGCTGTCGGAGTGCCTGATCGTCCGATGCCACCGATGCGACAACGGCGTCCTTTCCAATCTCGAGTGTATCGAGCTTCACGTCCGTGTTCCTCCCCCGGCGCCCGCAGGGCGTTGTATTTATGTTCACCATGGCTAACCGTTTGCCATGGCTAACCAATTTTAAACTTACATGATAGCGTGAACACACAACGACGTTCAATCGACAGATTGCTGCAAGGAACGTCCCCAAGTGCCGGCACAAAAGGAACGTCCCCGAGTGCCAAGTACCGCAAGAGTGTCCCTTTCGACTAGTCGCTTAAGAACGTCCCCAATGACTACCTACGCCAAGCCCTTGACAGCTAGGACGATGCCGATGTCTTGGAACCGACGGCGAAAGCCCGCCAGGGCGAGCAAGGTGCCTTGAAACGAGGCGGCATTGACCTTCTGGTCATGCCGCCGAAGTTGAAAGGCAGATTGCCGCCCTGGCGGGCTTGCAGCGTCAAGTGGTTACGGCGTTTGGTAAAACGCCGTAACTAAAACCCGTGGCGCTCCAGGAAGCGGAAGGCTAGGCGGATCCAGGGACGGACCGCCACCTGCTTGTCCTCGTTGTCGACCGCGGTGTTGGCGTTGCCGAGCGAAAGGCCGTGACCACCCTGGTCGAAGACGTGCATCTCGCATGCAACGCCCTCCTCGGCCATGCGCTGCGCAAACGGGTAGACCTGCGCGATCGGTGCCGTCTTGTCGTCGGACACGCCCCACACAAAGGTCGGTGGCATCTGACGCGAAACATGCGTGGTGGGGCAGATGTCGGCCAGATGCTCGTCAGTTGCCTCGCCGCCCGTCACCATCGACAGGTAGTCGTTGAGCAAATCGCGCCCCGTCTTGCCGCCCGTCTTGGGCACACGCAAGTCAATGCGCGGATCGCGCGTCTGCATGTCGCGCACATAGGCAAAGTCGAGCAATGGATAGCCCAGCACCACGGCATCGGGACGAATGTCGTCCGGACGCGCCCCGGCAAGTGCCGCAAAGGGGCCGGTCTTCCACTGTGTTGCCAGCGAGGCGCAAATCATGCCGCCAGCAGAAAAGCCCACGACGCACACGCGCTTAGGATCGACATGCCACTCGTCGGCGTTGGCGCGCACCGTGGCGACCATCTTGGCAAGATCTGCCTGGGGGTGCGGAAAGCTCACGTCACCCGTAGAACTCGTGACATAGTTGAGCACAAAGGCCTGGTAACCGTGATCCAAAAACGCAAACGCCACAGGATCCTGCTCGTGCGGAGCGATATGCGTAAACCCGCCTCCGCCGCAGATGATCACCGCGGGGCGGCGGCCATTCGGTTTATCGGGCAACGGCTCGGCACCCAAATACGTAAACGTCGCCGGATAATCCTCGGTCGGCTCCTCGCCCCACAGCGCATGGTTCTCGACAATCATATGTGCTCCCTTCGCGCAAATTATGCGCCCTTGTTTTTCGCCTTCAAGCGTACCCCACTTGAACCCGTGGCGCAGAAACACTCCGGCAATAAGTTTCCCTTCAACTGATATATCACATAATCCCAGTTCAGAGGTATCGTTGAGCAGCGTAGAATAGGGGCGTTGACCAAGCCGCGAAACACATGTGAAACGTTTCCGGCAAACCAAACGCGCGATATGCGCCTATTTAAGTTGGAGGCAACTATGGGTCTGCTCGATTCGCTTAAGTCCACCTTCACCTCGACCGGCGAGGCGTCCGTTCCGCCCGCAGCAAGCTTCGCTACCCGCGAAGGCGTCATCTATGCCCCCGTCAACGGCGTGCTCGTCAACCTGAACGAGGTTCCCGACGAGACGATCGCCTCGGGCATGCTTGGCCAGGGCTATGGCATCGAGCCCATTACCGGCACCATCTATGCGCCCGCCAACGGCCGCATCGGTGCCACCACTGTCACCAACCACTCCATCGGCATGATCACCGAGGACGGCCTGCGCGTGTTCATCCATGTTGGCCTGGGCACCGTGGAAATGAACGGCAAGGGTTTTGCCCGCTTTGTCGAGATGGGCGATGTGGTCAAGGCAGGCCAGCCGCTCATCAGCTTCGACCGCGAGGCCATTAAGGCCGCTGGTCACGAGGACATCGTGACCGTCATCGTCTCCGAGCTCGATCGTCTTAAGAGCATCGACCATGTCGGCGAGTCTGGAACGCTTATCGGCGGCAACCCGCTCGTCAAGCTTGGCGACCCGCTGCTGGTTGCCAAGACCAAGTAGCCAGGCCCCACGCCACACAGCCAAAAGGCACCTCGTCAAGCGCCCGCGACCATTTGGCCGCGGGCGCTTTTCGTTTGAAAAACCATCCCGCCAATGCTTTATCTGTATAGCTCAAATGAGCCGAGCTGCTAGAATATCGAACTGTATGGATAACTATCATTCAACCGTTATGGGAGGATACGTGAACCGCACCAAAATCGCGCAGCTCTATGCCGATGCCGAGTCGCTCGGCGGCCAGACCGTCACCGTCGCCGGCTGGGTCAAGTCCGTCCGCGACATGAAGAACTTTGGCTTTGTTACGCTCAACGACGGCAGCTGCTTCCGCGACCTGCAGATCGTCATGAACCGCGAGGCACTCGACAACTACGACGAGATCGCCCATCAAAACGTCTCGGCCGCACTCATTTGCACCGGCACCGTCAAGCTGACCCCCGATGCGCCCCAGCCTTTCGAGCTTTCTGCCACCTCCATCGAGGTCGAGGGCACGAGCGCCCCGGATTACCCGCTGCAGAAGAAGCGCGCAACCGTCGAGTTCCTGCGCACCCAGCAGCACCTGCGCCCGCGCACCAACCTGTTCCGCGCCGTGTTCCGCATCCGCTCTGTCGCGGCTGCCGCCATCCACCGCTTCTTCCAGGAGCAGGGCTTTGTCTACGTCAACACCCCCATCATCACCACGAGTGACTGCGAGGGCGCCGGCGAGATGTTCCGCGTGACCACGCTCGACCCCAAAAATCCGCCCCTCACCGAGTCCGGCGAGGTCGACTGGAGCCAGGACTTCTTTGGCAAGCATGCAAGCCTCACCGTGTCCGGCCAGCTCAATGCCGAGAACTTTGCCATGGCCTTTGGCGACGTGTACACCTTTGGCCCCACCTTCCGTGCCGAGAACTCCAACACCACGCGCCACGCCGCCGAGTTTTGGATGATCGAGCCCGAGATGGCCTTTGCCGATCTTAACGACTACATGGATAACGCCGAGGCCATGCTCAAGTATGTCCTCAAAGACGTCATGGCAACCTGCCCCGACGAGCTCAATATGCTCAACAAGTTTGTGGACAAGGGTCTGCTCGAGCGCCTGGACCATGTCGCCAACTCCGACTTTGCCCGCGTCACCTATACCGAGGCCGTCGAGATCCTGGAGCAGGCAGTCGCTGCTGGCCACCAGTTTGATTACCCCGTCAGCTGGGGCATCGACCTGCAAACCGAGCACGAGCGTTTCCTGACCGAGGAACACTTTAAGCGACCGACTTTTGTGACCGACTACCCGGCCGAGATCAAGGCCTTCTACATGCGCATGAACGACGACGGCAAGACCGTCGCCGCCGCCGACTGCCTGGTGCCGGGCATCGGCGAGATCATCGGTGGCTCCCAGCGCGAGGAGCGCCTGGATCTGCTCGAGGCCCGCATCAAGAACCTGGGCATGAATCCCGAGCAGTACAAGTACTACCTTGACCTGCGCCGCTACGGTTCCTGCAAGCACGCCGGCTACGGTCTGGGCTTCGAGCGCTTGGTCATGTATCTGACCGGCGTGGGCAACATCCGCGACGTCCTGCCGCACCCGCGCACCGTGGGCAACGCCGACTTCTAATCGTCGGACGCTAGCTCGCGTCGCCACACGCCAACGCTCATCGCACAAGCGTCTCTCGACATCGGTCGAGAGGCGCTTTTTTCAACAGCATCCGACAAGCTTTTGGCAAGTTTTTGGTCAGTTGAGCAGGGCTGTTGAAAACTCGACCCGCCGTTTGCCGACGACTACCGACCGCCCAGAGCGCCCTGCGCCCCTGGGAAAGCCCCGCGTCCTAGGCTCCATACCGTCGCCACCCAAAACGGAAAGGACGTGGGCACGATGACCGAAGCCGCTGTTGAAACCTACGACACCACGACGAGAGGCGCCGCCTCGATGGCAGCCTATCGCGCCGTTCGCATCCTGCAACTATTAAGCGAAAACACTGGCGAGGACAAGGCCATGCTTTCCGATGAGTTGATCCGGCGCCTCGCCCATCCCGACGACCCCGCCCGCATGCCCATCTCGGCGGCGCGGCGCAGCATCTACACCGCCATCTCCGCGCTTCGCCATGCCGGATACGAAATTGAGTACAAACGCGGCGTGGGCTACAAACTTCTTACCCGTCCGCTCGCCGACGAAGAGATCATCCGGCTCCACGGTATGGTCATGCGCAACCGCTCCACGCCTATCGCTATCCGCAAGAGCATGGCGCAGCACTTAGTTGCCATGGCGAGTGCCGACGTTCGCGGCTACCTCGATACACCCGAACCCGTTCCGAGCGCAGTCAGCAAGGCTACCAAGGCAACACGCACGCCCATCAAGCGCATCGACACGTGCGAGCTCGTCGAGCAGGCCATCGACCACGGAGCCACGGTGAGTTTTGATATTTCGAGCGTCACGACGCGTGGCGAAATCGAAGCAGCACGGATGACACTCCGTCCCTTTGCCATCAGGCAGCGCGATGGCATCTCGCATCTGCTGGGAACGGTCTACGACGCCCGAGGCGCCGATGACACGTTGCGTACCGTAGAGATTGGCCGAATGAGAAACGTCACCACACGTCTCCTCGACGGCAAGAAGCTCTTCGCCGCCCTAGACGAGGACGACGCCTCCTCCGCCGCATAAGACCCTCCGCCGCCCATTCGACTACCCGTACCGCCCATCCGATTCTGTATTAAAAAACCCGCCAGGCTGTTGTAAAAATGGACATCAGCGCTACTATAGTTCCACTTGCACTTTGTCCCAGTGCAGTGTTTCCAGCCATTTTTATACTGGGGGTAATGATATGAAGGACATCACCATCAGTCGCAGGAGCCTTCTGGTCTCCGCCGGCCTGCTCGCGCTCGCCCCGCTCGCCGGATGCGGCGGCAACTCTGGTTCCGGCTCTGCTGCCGCCGGTTCCGACTACACCATCGGCGTTCTGCAGCTCACCGAGCACTCCGCACTCGATGCCGCCAACGACGGCTTTGTCAAGGCCATCAAGGAGAGCGGCCTTAAGGTCAAGATCGACCAGAAGAACGCCCAGAACGACCAGTCCACGTGTAAGTCCATTGCCGACAAGTTTGTGGGCGACAACGTCAACCTGATTTATGCCATCGCCACGCCCGCCGCGCAGGCTGCCGCCGGCGCCACGGCCGATATCCCCATCGTGGGCTGTGCCATCACCGACTACGCCGCCTCCGGCCTGGTCCAGGACAACGACAAGCCGGGCACCAACGTCACGGGCGCTTCCGACCTCACCCCGGTCGCCGAGCAGCTCGAGATGATGCAGAAGGTCCTGCCCGACGTTAAAAAGGTCGGCCTGCTCTACTGCACCGCCGAGTCCAACTCCGACGTCCAGATCAAGGCCGCCAAGAAGGAGCTCGACAAGCTGGGCCTCGAGTACACCGATTTCACCGTCTCGAGCTCCAACGAGATTCAGTCCGTCGTCGAGTCTGCCGTGGGCAAGGTCGACGCGCTGTACTCCCCCACCGACAACACCATCGCCGCGGGCGCCTCGCAGGTGGGCCAGATCTGCAAGGAGAACAAGCTTCCCTTCGTGACTGGCGAGGAGGGCATGTGCATGGCCGGCGGCCTGTTCACCCTCTCCATCAACTATGAGGACCTGGGCTACGCCGCGGGCGAGATGGCCGTTAAGATCCTGAAGGGCGAGGCCAAGCCCGAAGACATGCCTATCAAGCACCTCTCGAGCAAGGACCTGGTCGTCGTCAAGAACGACGAGATGGCCGAGGCGCTGGGCATCGACCTTTCCGCTCTGGACGCGTAATGCCATACGCGGCATGCGTCTAGAGCCCGTGCTCGCGCTTTAGCCGCGTTATTCAATATCTGAGCCACAGGGGCGGGCGCTGTAGACCGGCGTCCGCCCTGCTTGTTTCAGGTAAAACAAAACATCCGTCCGCAGCTCTTTTATGCATTGTTACCGCTATTATGGAAAATCACGTGTCCACCCTATCCTAGGAGGTATGAAGCATGCTCATTGCATTGCAGGGCGCCGTTTCGCAGGGCGTCCTCTGGGGCATTATGGTGCTTGGCGTGTTTATCACGTTCCGCCTGCTCGACATCCCCGATATGACCTGCGACGGCAGCTTTGCCCTCGGCGGCTGTGTCTGCGCCGTGCTCATCGTCAATAACAATGTCGACCCGCTGCTCGCCGTGCTGGCCGGCATGTGCGCCGGCGCCATCGCGGGCGCCGTCACGGGCATTCTGACCACCGTCTTTGAGATTCCCGCGATCCTCGCCGGAATCCTCACCCAGATCAGCCTGTGGTCCATCAACCTGCGCATCATGGGCAAGTCCAATACGCCCATTCTTGCCAAGGGCACCGTGTTCTCGGCCGTCAGCAATATGACCGGTCTGCCGCAGTCCACCGTTGCCATCATCTTGGGCATCCTGCTCGCCGTGGCTATCGTTGCCATCCTGTATTGGTTCTTTGGCACCGAGATTGGCTCGGCGCTGCGCGCCACCGGCAACAACGAGTACATGATCCGCGCTCTGGGCGTCAACACCAACTCCACCAAGATGATCGCCCTCGTGCTCTCCAACGCCCTCATCGGCCTTTCGGGCGCGCTCATCTGCCAGAGCCAAAAGTATGCCGACATTGGTATGGGCACCGGTGCCATCGTTATCGGTCTTGCCGCCATTGTTATCGGCGAGGTGCTCGGTCGCCTGCTGCCCGGCGGACTCACACAGTTTAGCGTTCGCCTGGCCTCTGCCGTCTTTGGCTCCGTGGTGTACTTCCTCATCCGCGCCATCGTGCTGCAGCTGGGCATGGACGCCAACGACATGAAGCTGCTCTCCGCCGTAATTGTCGCTGTGGCCCTATGCGTGCCCGTGGTTTGGGAGCGCTATAAGCTCCGCAGCTCCTACACGAAGGGGGATGAGGCAGATGCTTAAGCTCTCGCACGTCAAGAAGACCTTTAACAAGGGCACCGTCACCGAGAAGCGCGCGCTCACCGGCGTCGACCTCACCCTGAATGACGGCGACTTTGTAACCGTGATCGGCGGCAATGGCGCCGGCAAGTCCACGCTGCTCAACATGATCGCCGGCGTGTACCCGCTCGATTCGGGCGTTATTGAACTCGACGGCACCGACATCTCGCGCTTGAGCGAGTCGCAGCGCGCCAAGTACCTGGGCCGCGTGTTTCAGGACCCCATGCGCGGTACCGCTGCCGACATGCAGATTGCCGAGAACCTGGCCCTCGCCAAGCGTCGCGGCCAGCGTCGCGGCCTTTCGTGGGGCGTCACCAAGGCCGAGAAAGATGAGTACGTTGAGTTGCTCAAGCGCCTGGACCTTGGTCTGGACACGCGTCTCAACGCCAAGGTCGGCCTGCTCTCGGGTGGCCAGCGCCAGGCACTCACCCTGCTGATGGCCACGCTCACCAGGCCGCGCCTGCTGCTGCTCGACGAGCACACCGCGGCCCTCGACCCCAAGACGGCCTCTAAGGTGCTCAACCTGACCGAGGAGATCGTCGACGAGAACCACTTGACCACGCTCATGGTCACGCACAACATGAACGACGCCATCCGTCTGGGCAACCGTCTGATCATGATGCACGAAGGCCATGTGATCTACGACGTGGCGGGCGATGAGAAGAAGTCGCTCACCGTAGCCGACCTGCTGCAGAAGTTCGAGGAGGTCTCGGGCGGCGAGCTCGCCAACGACCGCATGCTGCTGAGCTAAAACCTGCCAAAAAGGAACAGGTCTATTTTGGTAGGTTTTATCTGCGCAAACGTCAAAACCGCCGCAAAGGGACAGACGCCCTTGCGGCGGTTTTCGCATATTATGTCGATAATCCGATATTCAACCAGACATTCTGGCTAAGGACTAAGGAAACTGCCATGAAAAGACTCCCCCGCCTTGCGTTAGCCGCCGCGTTGTTTGCCGGCTCGCTCGCAGGCATCCCAAGCCTCGCTTTCGCGGGGAACCTGCCCGCCGCTATTGACGGCTCCGTGGCCGTCATGCACACCAACGACATCCACGGCAGCTACAAGTACAGCTACAACGCAAGCAAGGGCACCGGCACTGTGGGCTTTGATGGGCTGGCGGTTCTCTATAGCGCCCAAAACAGCGCCCCCGATCTTTTGCTCGATGCGGGCGACACCTTCCACGGGCAGTCCTTCGCCACCATGAGCGAGGGCAAGAGCATCGCCGAGCTCATGGACACCTTCTATGTAGACGGCTACGACGCGACCACGCCGGGCAACCACGACTGGAGCTACGGCGCGGACAAGCTCCGCACCATGACCGGCTACAGCACCACCGGCACGCCCTTCGCCATGCTCTGCGCGAACGCGAAGTCTACGAGCGGCGTATGGAGCTCGAGCATCACGAAGACGCTCGATCGCACCTGGGAGGATAGCGAGGATCACTCCACATTCGACTACAAAATCAAGGTCGGCGTCGTGGGTGCCATGGATGAGTCGCTGGGATCCTCGCTGCGCGCGGACCTGGTCGCGGGCACGTCGTTCTCGAGTGCCGCGAACGCCATCAATACCGGGGCAGAGCAGCTGCGCAAGGAGGGCTGCAACGTTGTCGTCTGTATCGCGCACACGCTCGACGCCAAGACCTTTGCCACGCGACTCCGTGGCGTCGATGCCCTTATCGCAGGCCACGAGCACATCAACCTTAACGAGAAGGTGACGGGAGCCGACGGCAAGACAATCCACGTTGTCGAGGCGGGCAGTGCCTTTGCCGAGGTGGGACTGCTTTCCATTCCGTACAAATACGACACGAATGGCACCGAGACGACCGACGATGACACGGTCACGGTCCCTGCAGACGACAGCAACGAGAAGCTCTACACCGCCAAGAACGTCAACGACCTTTTGGCAGACCCCGACAAGGGCTCCGACTACCAAAACCGCCTTGAAGCCGTCCGCAACAAGATCAAGCCGCTCGACGAGGACTTTGAAAACGAATCGAACAAGGTGCTCGGCACATCCACCACCAACTATTTCTACGGCGAGGACGCCGCAGGCACGCATGGTTGGGAAATGGTGCGCACCACCGATTTCCGTCCCAGCAAGGAGGGCGACACCACCAAGGCCCAGACCATCGGCCACGTGATTTGCAGCTCCTATCTTGACCTGACGGGCGCGGACCTCGCTATCGAAAACGCTGGCGGCATCCGCGGCGGCATCGCGGCGGGCAACGTGACCGCCGGCAACGTCATCGCCATCTCGCCCTACGGCAACACCGTGGAGACCTGGGCCACGACCGGCGCGGACTTCCTCGCAGCGCTCGAGCACTCGCTACAAATCAGCGACGATTGCAACGACAGCTACGAGCTTCAGCAGGCTTATGTGGCGGCCGGTCACACCGAGCAGGAGGCGCAAGACAAGTACAAGTGGCGCGATGACTCTGGCAGCGTTCTCTCCTTTGGCGGCATCAACGTGACGATTGATTGGACACAGCCCGAAGGCAAGCGCATTGTGAGTGCCACACTCACCAAAGACGGCAGCACGCTCGATCCCACCAAGACCTATACCGTCGCCACCAACAACTACATCATCACCAACACGACCGACTTCCCCACCTTCGCAAACGCCACCAAGTACACCGAGTGGGGCACGTGCGAGGCGGCGCTGAGGGCGCTGATTGGGCAGAACGGCTGGGAGAGCAAGATGGCCGGGCTCGCCGGCACCATCAGCTTTGGCTCCGCTGCCGTGGACCCCACGCCCACACCGGCCCCGACGCCTAAGCCCTCGCCTAAGACGGACACGGCGACCACGAAGGTCATCACCAAGAAGATGACCGGTAAGCTCGCCGCAACGGGAGACCGCACGCTGGCAGTAGTTGGCGCGTGCCTTATCGGCGGCATCATCGTCATCATGCTCGGCATTATCTGGAAGCGTCGACGCTAAGCTACACCGCCGGGCCTTGCAGCCCCACCGCGTAAACTTTATATCGAGCACAGAAGCCCGTCCGAATTTGATCGGACGGGCTTCTTGGTGGGTATCATGGTTGGACGATCATTAGGAGGTTTTCCCTACATGGAATTGTTTGAGCCGATTCTTCATTTCTTTGAGCAACGGTGGGTCCACAACATCATCTGGGCCGTCATCTTGGCGATAGGCACCGCCGTCGCCGCCAAGGTCGTATCCAAGACCCTGAACCATCTGCTTAACCGAGACGATAACCCGCTTCCGGCATCGAGTATCTTCATCAACATCGCGCGCGCCGTCATCTGGATGATTGGCGGCAGCTTTATCCTCGACAACTGCTTTGGCATTAACGCAAACGCGCTCGTCGCCGCTCTTGGCGTCGGCGGCATCGCCATCTCGCTCGGCTTTCAGGACACGCTGTCAAACCTTATCGGCGGCATGCAGGTGACGTTTATGGGCATCATCAAACCCGGCGACAATATCGAGGTCGGCGGCGTATCCGGCGTGGTCCAAGACATCACTTGGCGACATACAACGATTGAGGATGCCTGTGGACAGACCATCATTGTGCCCAACTCCAACATCTCCAAGAACACGCTCGTGCATTTGATGCCCTTTGGACGCGTGGCCGTGCCCGTTGCCGTAAAGGACACGTCTAAGTGGGCTTCCCTTGACGTGCTGGCAGACGAGCTCACGAGCGCAACCAAAACGGCCGTCTCGCCCATCTCGGGCTTTGACAAAGAGCCCTACGTGCTCTTTAGCGAAATCGGCGACTTTGGCATCAAAGGAAAGATCATCTTTATCGTCAGCGACGACAGCACCACTTTCACCGCTGCCGACGCCTGCATCCGCGCCATCGCCCCCATCATCGCCTAAACCACCGCAAAGGGGTCAGGCATCTTTGTAGTGGTTTTCATTCGTGGTACCATGGTTCATATAGTTGTTTAAACGACTAAGGGAGCAACATTATGGAAGAGGCCTATCGTCAAGCACGCAAGCGCGGCGAGCAAGGACGTCGACGCGCCATTAGCCAAAGCGAGCATCCATACCTTACGGACCTCGATAGCTTGGTTGCTCAGCTCCCCTTAGGTCAGCGAGAGAATGTCGGCCTGCGGGATATTCCGCTCGAAATGGTCGTCGGCACGGTCACCAAGGGCCGTCAGTCCGCCTTTTCGTGTAACTTTATGCCCCTGCTTCCGTTTAGCACCGAGTTCGCCCGCAAGTGGTCCAACCTCTACGACATCCAGGTGACCGAGGGCTATCGCGACCCCGTCATCGTCACCGAGTTCATGCATCGGTTCTATGTCCAAGAAGGCAACAAACGCGTCAGTGTCCTCAAATTCCTAGACGCCCCGACGGTTTCGGCCAAGGTCACCCGTCTCTACCCCGGCACATGGGATTCCGTCGAAAGCCGCCTGTACGGCGAGTTCTGCGCGTTTTGGCGCGTCTGCCCCCTATACGAGATCGAGTTCTCGCGTGAGGGAAGCTACGAAACGCTCGCGAAGATGCTCGGTCAGAACCTTATCGAAAAATGGCCGCAGAAAAAGGTCGACTACCTGCGCCACACTTTCCTGCTCTTTAAGCGCGCCTACCTTCGCGCAGGCGGCGATCACCTGGACATTACGCCCGCCGACGCCATGCTCGTCTACCTCAATGTGTACAACCAGGACCGCCTGCTGGATACGCCAACGGATATCGTCGTAAACCGCCTGTGCAAGATCTGGCGCGAGCTGGTCATTGCCGGCAAAAATGACGAGGACAAGGTCGATCTCGTCGAAGCACCGAGCGTCGACGAGGAAAAGACGCCCGCCAAGTCCACCTCTGGCGTGCTCAACTTCTTTATGGGCAAGACCGTCTACTCGACGGCCAACCCCCTGCGCATCGCCTTTATCCATGAGTTCCCCTGTGCGACGTCGAGCTGGGACAGCCTGCACGACCAAGGGCGTCAGTATCTCGATGAGCACTTTGGCGGTATCGTGCGCACCGAGGCGTTCGAGGACTGTCACGATCCGGATGTGTTCTACGCCGCCGTGGAAACGGCTGTCAAACATGGAGCAAACGTCATCTTCTCGACCTCGCACCGCCTGATGGAATACACGCTCAGGGCTGCCGTTGAGTATCCCCGGGTTCGGTTCCTCAACTGCTCTATCGGCCTTCCCCATCAAAGCGTACGCTCGTACTTTGGCAAGATGTACGAGGCCAAGTTTCTGCTGGGCGCCCTTGCGGCCAGCATGGCGGACAACCACCGCATCGGTTACCACGCGTCGGTCTTCGCCTCGGGCGCACTCAGCGAGATCAACGCCTTTGCGATTGGCGCCTCGCTGCTCGACCCGCGCGCGCAGGTCATCCTCACCTGGGGCGATGTTCCCGCCGGTGGTCTTGCCGAAGCCATGTGCCGCGAAGGCGTAAGCGTCATGACCGGCGCTGACATGTCAAAGTCGCTCGAAGACCCAACGGCCTACGGGCTTCACCGCTTGGTCGACGGCAAAGTCACCGGCATCGCCATGCCCGTATGGAACTGGGGCCGTTACTACGAGCTCATCGTTCGCAGCCTTCTTCACGGCACGTGGGACGAGACCAGCGACGACAACCAAGTGCGCGCTGTCAACTACTGGTATGGCATGAGCTCCGGCGTTATCGACATCCGTTACGCTCCGGGCCTACCCTACCAAACGCGCAAACTCGTGCAGTTGCTCCGCAACGGCATTGTTGAGGGATCCATCAACCCCTTTGGCGGCGAGCTCCACAGCCAGAACGGCGTGGTACAGATCGAAGGCTTCCCTCCGCTGCCGAGCACGCAGATTGTCGAGATGAATTGGCTGGCGGACAACGTGGTAGGCACCATTCCGCAGCTCGACGATGAGCCGAAAGTCCCTGCCCTATGAAAATCCTTGCCATAGCCGATACCGAAGAACGATGCCTTTGGGAGTGCTTTCGCAAGGAACGCTTTGAGGGAGTCGACCTGATTTTGTCCGCCGGCGATCTGGACCCGGACTATCTTGAGTTTTTGGTCACGGTCATCAACAAACCGCTCATCTACGTGCGCGGCAATCACGATGACCGCTATGCACGTCATGCACCGGGTGGATGTATCTGCGTAGAGGACAGCGTGTACACGTACCGAGGGATTCGCATTGCGGGCCTTGGCGGGTCCATGCGTTATCGCGACGGCGCCAACATGTACACCGAACGCGAGATGTCCAAGCGCATGCGTAAGCTGTCGCGTAAGGTTAGGATGGTCGGCGGGTGCGACATTCTGCTTACCCATGCACCCGCCGCCGGTATGGGTGATCTGGACGATCTGCCGCATCGAGGATTCGAGTGCTTTAACATAGCACTCGAATCCTGGAATCCCGACTACATGGTGCACGGGCATGTGCACCAAAGCTACGGTTGCGATTTTCAGCGCGAGCGTCAGCATGTGTGTGGAACGACGATCATCAACGCCTGCGGCTATACGCAGTTTGAGCTCGACCAGACGCACTACCCCATCCGCGGCTGGCAAGCAGCTTGGCTCAACTCACAAACCATGCGCCGCGAGCTCAAACGCCACGAAGCCATCGAGTCCTCAACTGCCAGAACCCCCTGGTAACCACCACAAAGAGGACACTGTCCCCTTTGAGGTGGTTTTGACGCGATAGCAAGAAACCCGGTCCTGCACGGGGCAGAACCGGGTTTCCTTAGCAATGCTTGCTTTGCTCAGGCAGTAACTGTTAGTTACTCAGCCAGGAAGTCACGCTGGACAGCGGGATCGACCTTGACGCCAGGGCCCATGGTGGAAGACACGGAGATGGACTTGACGTACTTGCCCTTAGCAGAAGAGGGCTTGACGCGCAGGATCTCGGTGTACAGGGCAGCGTAGTTCTCAACGAGCTGCTGCTCAGAGAAGGACTTCTTGCCCAGGGGCACGTGGCAGATGCCGTAGCGGTCGGCGCGGTACTCAACGCGGCCAGCCTTGAGCTCGGAGACCATCTTGGCGACGTCCATGGTCACAGTGCCGAGCTTGGGGTTCGGCATGAGGCCACGGGGACCAAGGATCTTACCGATGCGGCCAACCTTGGCCATCATGTTCGGCGTAGCGATAGCGGCGTCGAAGTTGATCTCGCCCTTCTGAATCTGGGCGACGAGCTCGTCGGAACCGATGATGTCGGCGCCGGCAGCCTCAGCCTCGCGGGCCTTCTCGCCCTCGGCGAAGACGGCAACACGAACGGTCTTGCCGGTGCCGTGGGGCAGGGAGATGGAACCACGGATGTTCTGGTCAGCCTTACGAGTATCGATGCCCAGACGGAAGTGGGCCTCGACGGTCTCGTCGAACTTGGCGGTGTCGAGCTCCTTGATGAGCTTGGCAGCCTGAAGGGGGGTGTAGAGCGTGGCGCGGTCGATCTTCTCGGCAGCGGCGTTATAGCTCTTACCATGCTTAGCCATGTGCATTACCTCCTGTGGTTAAACGGGCGTGAGCCCTCCCACATCGTATCGTGTGCCCTATTGCACACATTTAACGGGCACCCCGGTCGGAGCATCCGTTGTTACCATAAGAAATCGCTACTCAGCGATGGTGACACCCATGGAACGGGCGGTACCGGCGATGATCTTCTTGGCGGCGTCAATGTCGTTGGCATTGAGGTCCGGCATCTTGATCTCGGCGATCTTGGTGAGCTGCTCCTGGGAGAGCTGACCAACCTTGTCGGCCTGGGGCTTAGCGGAACCAGACTTGAGGTTCAGCTCCTTCTTGATGAGGTGAGCCGCCGGCGGGGTCTTGGTGATGAAGGAGAAGGACTTGTCCTCGTAGACAGAGATCTCAACGGGGATGATGTCGCCCTTCTTGTCCTGCGTCTCGGCGTTAAAGGCCTGGCAGAACTGCATGATGTTCACGCCAGCAGCGCCCAGGGCGGGGCCGACGGGAGGAGCGGGGTTAGCTGCACCAGCAGGAATCTGGAGCTTAATGACGTTGGCAACCTTCTTCTCAGCCATGGTCATTCCTTTCGAATCACGAGTGTGAAGTACTTGCTATATCGTAAGCACGCACGTGTTAGAAGCACTCCTGAGATGAGCAGTCACAGAAGAAGCACGCTCGCGCGAACGGACGAAAACTTAAGCGATGACAGCGACCTGGTTAAAGTCGAGCTCGACCGGCGTCTCGCGGCCAAAGATCATCAGCGTGACCTTGAGCTTGCCAGCCTCGGTGTTAACCTCGGAGACCTTGCCATCAAAGTCGGTAAGCGGGCCATCGGTGACGCGGACGGACGTACCGACCTCAATATCAACCGAGGTGCGCTTGGGCGAATCGCCCTTACCGGGACGACGAGTCATCTTGTTGTACTCGTCGCGGGAAAGCGGAGCGGGCTTGCCGTTGCCGCCTAGGAAACCGGTGACGCCGGGCGTGTTACGAACACACGTCCAAGCATCGTCATCCATCTCCATGCGGACCAGGACATAACCCGGGAAGATCTTGGAATCCTTGGTCTCACGCTTGCCACCCTCTTTAATCTCGGTGACGCGCTCCATAGGAATCTCGATATCAAAGATACGGTCCTGCATGCCCATAGTCTCGATGCGATGCTCGAGATCGGACTTAACGCGGTTCTCGTATCCAGAGTAAGTGTGAACGACGTACCAACGCTTAGACATGGTTTAGCCCCTCAATCCAGAGAACAGAGCAAGAGCCTCGCCAAAGCCAGCATCGAGCAGAGCGATGACGACGCCGACGACGATCAGAGAAGCGCAAACGACGACCGAGTAGTTCACGAGCTCCTTCTTATCGGGCCACGTGACACGCTTCATCTCGGACTTGACCGAAGCGAAATACTTCTTGGTGCGGGCGAAGAAACCAGGCTTCTCGTTCTTCTTGGACTTCGCAGCCTTCTCGTTCTTCTTGGCAACGGCCTTCTTGGCCTCAACCTTGGAGTTGGCGGCAGCTTTGTTGGCAGGTGCCGGCTGCTGAGCCTTCTTCTTGTTCTTCTTGTTGGCCATTTGGGTTACCTCCGCGCAATGCGCTTATACATGAGTAAACCGTAAGCCCCCAAGTGGGAGCTTACGGAATAATGACTGGCACGCCAGGAAGGACTCGAACCCTCAACACTCGGTTTTGGAGACCGATGCTCTACCAATTGAACTACTGGCGTATGTGACTAGAGACTAGCGAGTCTCTTTGTGCAGCGTGTGGTGACGGCACCAGGGGCAATACTTCTTGATCTCCATACGATCAGGCATGGTCGACTTGTTCTTGGTGGTCGTATAGTTGCGGCGCTTGCACTCAGTGCACGCAAGAGTAACTAGAGTACGCATGTATCCTGAACCTTTCATTTCCGCCCCGTACGGGCACGAGTTGTTACTTTATCAGCTCCACGTAAGTGCTGTCAATGAAAACCTCGAGTCAATTGGTTCTCGGTGGATCCATTCATATTTGGAACACATCAATGAAGCCATCGAGAGCTAATCGACGGTGCATCCAGGACCATTATCGATCCTCTCGACACCAGCAACGGCTCAATATCCATTGCAGAAAAGAACCCGGCACCCATATAAGTGCCGGGTTCTCTAAGTCAGCTATATCAAAGAGCTAATTTACTCAATGATCGTGGAGACGATGCCCGAACCGACGGTGTGGCCACCCTCGCGGATAGCGAAGCGCAGGCCCTCCTCCATGGCGATCGGGTGGATGAGGTCGCCCTCGATGGTGATGTGGTCACCAGGCATAGCCATCTCGGTGCCCTCGGGGAGCTTGACCGTACCGGTAACGTCGGTGGTACGGAAGTAGAACTGAGGACGATAACCATCGAAGAACGGGGTGTGACGGCCGCCCTCCTCCTTGGTCAGAACGTAGATCTCGCCGGTGAACTTGGTGTGCGGGGTAACCGAACCGGGCTTGCAGAGAACCTGGCCGCGCTCGATGTCCTCGCGCTTGATGCCGCGGAGCAGCAGACCGACGTTGTCGCCAGCCTCGCAGAAGTCCATGGACTTACGGAACATCTCGATACCGGTAACGACGGTGTTCTGGGTATCCTTGATGCCGACGATCTCGACGGGCTCGTTGAGCTTGAGCTCACCGCGCTCGACACGGCCGGTAGCAACGGTACCACGGCCGGAGATGGTCATAACGTCCTCAACGGCCATCAGGAACGGGAGGTCGTTGTTACGAGCAGGCGTCGGAATGTACTCGTCGACGGCCTTCATGAGCTCGCGGATAGCGTCCATCCACTTGACGTCGCCCTCGAGAGCGCCCAGAGCGGAACCACGGATGACGGGGATGTCGTCGCCGGGGAAATCGTACTCGGAGAGGAGCTCACGGGTCTCCATCTCGACGAGGTCGATGAGCTCGTCATCGTCGACCATGTCGCACTTGTTCAGGAAGACGACGATGTAGGGAACGCCGACCTGACGGGCGAGCAGGATGTGCTCGCGGGTCTGAGCCATGGGGCCGTCGGTAGCGGCGATGACCAGGATAGCGCCGTCCATCTGAGCAGCACCGGAGATCATGTTCTTGACGTAGTCAGCGTGGCCCGGGCAGTCAACGTGAGCGTAGTGACGGGCAGCGGTCTCGTACTCAACGTGGGAGACGGAAATCGTAATGCCGCGCTCGCGCTCCTCGGGAGCCTTGTCGATGTTCTCGAACGCAGTGAAGTCAGCCTTGCAGCCCTCGGTCTCGGAGAGAACCTTGGTGATGGCAGCGGTCAGCGTGGTCTTGCCGTGGTCGACGTGACCAATGGTGCCGATGTTAACATGCGGCTTAGTGCGCTCAAACTTCTCTTTGGCCATAAAGCCCTCCTCTAAACAGGTCGTCCCCGGACGGGACTTTGCCTTTATACCATAGTGGCCTCTCAACATACTATTGAGAAGCCACCGTGTTACCTATGGTAGCGGTGACTGGATTCGAACCAGTGACGCCACGGGTATGAACCGTGTGCTCTAACCAACTGAGCTACACCGCCGGATGGAGCCTGCAACCAGACTTGAACTGGTGACCTCTTCGTTACCAACGAAGTGCTCTACCGACTGAGCTATACAGGCACTTGACGGGTGGGAGCTATAGGATTCGAACCTATGTAGGCAGAGCCAACGGGTTTACAGCCCGTCCCCATTAACCACTCGGGCAAACTCCCAATCGTTCAAGTATCCGCAGGTCCTTTGGTCTTTTGGACCGCCGCCCCCGCGAACGAAGAAGATAATACGATGCCACCTTGGGGGCTGTCAACGAAAACCTCTAGATACACGGTGCCGGGCGTATCTATATGCTTTTGACCTGCGGTTTTGCTGAGTTTGGATATGAAGGACGATAAATTTGCATATAGCGGTGACATTTCCCGAGGGAACACTTTTGCGTAGTGGAGTGAACGTGCCTTGCCGCATCTTCGAGATCGGCTTATTCGTACCTACATATAGGTACGAGAGTTGATTTTCTCCCGTTTGAAATCGAGCGTGGGAAAATCCACGCTTAAACAGGACGGTCAGGCGCCTCGCCGCTTTTGTCTTGTTTTGTAACAGCAAGACGCTGATTATTGGTCCAGATGTTACAGATCAAGACGATTCGCCGCCGGCCTCCCTCGTTATCTAAATCTGTAACAGTAAGAACGGTTTTCCTCCCCTACCTGTTACAGATTAAGACAATTGATCCATCTGCATCCTTCCATCTTGATCTGTAACAGGTTGAAGCAAATGCCCCAGCGTTACAGATTGAGACATTCAGAGCTGCACCCACCAATAATTGTTACGACGTAGTCTAAAGAAAGTGCCATTCATATATAGGTTGGGGGCATCCCTCTATCTAGTTTTGTCTCAATACTCTGAGCGACTGTATCTACAAGGCCCGACGATCGGCTTCGCACTTGCCCTAGAGCCCGATCTCCGCGATTATCTTTTTCATCTCGATGGCCCATCCGAGCTGCTCCTCGATGTACGTCGGCCATGCATCCTGGTGGCCCTTGATGGGGTGGCCCGCCTTGTAGAAGCGCAGTCCCGAGGCCTTTTTCGCATCGAAGGGTGCCGCCGTCAGCCCGAGGCGCTCCTCGAAGACCCCGCTGTTGGCGATGGCGCGGCGCCCGATCTCCTTGTCGTCGTCCACGTACAGCTCGATGCCCGTGCGGCCTTTGTGCGTATCGATGAGCAGGGCGAGATGGTATGCCGAGACCCCCAGGCGGAGCGTCGACCAATGGTCCTTGCTGGGCTTCTGCGGGCTGAACTCCTTGAGGAACTCCGGATGGCCGTCCGCCACCTCGCGGTAGGCCGTCCAGTACGCCAGCTTGACCTTTTCGGTCTCGCTGAGCCCCTCGGAGAGCTTCACGGTCTTAGTCCACTCGTTCGGCTGCTCGACCACGTTGAAGCGCGGGGCGGGCAGGGAGTCCCCGATCTTCCAGAGCTCGACCTCGACTAGGAAGAACCCGAAGTCGCTGTCGGTGTGCTGGTTGAGCCACTCGATGGCCTGGCGGTGCTCGTCGCGGGCACGAGCCACGACCCAGATGACGACCTCGGCGCCCTTGCCGGCGGCGTACGTGATCACCTTGCCGAGGTGGTCGTGGTTGGTGTCCTCGAGCTGGTTCTCGATGATCACCTTGCGGCCCGTACCGGACTCCTGCGCGTAGATGTCCACGTTGAACGATCCGACCGAGGACTCCGTCTCTATGAGCTCGAGCTCGATTCCGACCGCCATCCCGAGGGTTGCGAGGTTCTGCTCCTCGGCCAGCCACTTGGTGAAGTCGTGGGCCTCATGCGGCCACACCTCGCGCAGGGGAACTTTCTGAATGGTATCAAGGTTATAGGACTTCATCTGTCGCCCCATCGGCTAAGAGAGGCATCAGCGTCGTTGTAGAGCCTCTTGCCATCAAACGAGCGCAGAAGAAGATCACGACGCTCTTCGAGGTCTTTCAGCTCGCAGGGGAACACAAACAGCATCACATTTTGATGGTACTTGTAGTCGGCATAAACGTCCGGATCGCCCTGGCGCGTGGGCGTGGATACGATATCCTCCGACATGTGCTCGCTCGAACCAACGTAAATACCCAGGTAATCGCTGTAGTTCTTATCGTGGTCGCCCTTTTGATACTTTGCGATAAGGTAACAGCCGGGCATATCGAAACCGTTAAACGCAGCATCGGCAGCTTTGTCCTGCTGACAGACAAACTTGTGTAGGGGCATCACCGTCGACGCTCCTTCAAAAATCGATTGCCTTGCAGCGTTGATCTTCTTACGAGCCTCGGCAGCTTCTCTTGAATCCTGAAACGCTTTCGCAGCACCGCCCAGTGCGCCAACTGCCGCGCCGACGCCATCGGCCGCCGCGCCGAACCCCTTACCAATACCATCGGCAACGACATGAGCGCCGTTAGCAGCACCGCCCGCCGCATCCTTTACGGCACCGCCGACGGCATCAACATCGACACCGAGCTGCTTTGCACCCTCAATGACGGCGGCCGCAGCACCCAGGACCTCCGCCGCAAGGTTCACCGTATCTTTTACGTTTTTAAGATTTACAGCCATCCAACTATTCCTTTCGCCATTCCGCTTTCCGGATCGGCCACGACTTTCAAGAAGCACCAGGCACTTGGCGCGGCTTCTCATGTCTATGCCGAATGCCTCTAACACCTAAGCAAGCAGTCTAATTCTTGCAGCGTAAAACGTAACAGCGAAACGTCTATTAATCGGTGAGTGCAGTGAGCGAATCGAGGAGTGCTCCGTGTTCATGTCTACCTTCAATATTCAAAGCCAGATTGGTATTAGCGCATCGATTGTATTAGAGCTTCCAACGTCATTGAGCAGAGGGAATTGGCTGCAGTTTTATATCCCCACGAACGTCTATTTTTCTCAATAACGAACAGCCCGCTCTTAAAGAAGGAGATCCAAATGGGCAACTTAGAAGAACTTGAATTAACTCGACGCGGATTTACGGTTCTCGCGGCCTCAGCTTTCGGAGCATTCTTTATTAAGCCGAAAACAGCCATCGGCCTCTCTTCTGGCAAAACGTACATTGTAAGCGTGAAAACAATCGGATACGGATACCTTTGGGAAAAGGAATTTGAAGGCACCGATTGGATGTACGAACCAGATGAGGTAGAAGTCCAGCGCGAAGCGCTTAAACCTGGAGCCATCCTTCGATTCGAACAAGACCCCGACATTCCAAAGGATGCTGCTTGGCTCGACGCCATCTCTGAAGACGGCGAAAAAACTCTGCGACATCCCCTGGAGCGCGACGGCAGAAGAAGAGGCAGCCGTCATGAAAATCGTCGATAGGATCAACGGCGGCCATAAAGTCTGGGCAGAAGTGAGCGACGCCGAACATTCTACGATTGACGCCGGTCCCGACAACGCACGCATTCACACAATTGAATTCGACGTGTTCTACCGATAATTTGCCGCGTGATGCCTAATGAAATCGGCACGATCCAATCCGACAAGGAGCACCAGGTTCGCTTTTCGCCAGCTTAGTCTTACCATTCGACCACCATACCCATATGTGCAAGTAGACTCACTCGGTCACGCACCGCCTCGCCACCCCCATCGCATCCACCGTCATTTCGGGCGGCCTCAGTTCAAGCGCGCAGTTATTCGACTGATGTCGCAGCAAGAGAGGAATCCGTTTACCGAATAGAAAGCCATGGCATCTGCAGAATAGCCAGAAAGCGCTAGCATTTTCATATCGGGAAAGGAGAGCACTCATTATGGACAAAAAGAAAAGGACAGCCATCGTCTCTGTCGTCGCGGTCTTAATCGTTGCTATCGGAGCGTACTGGTACGTCAATTACCAGATACCGCACAATGCAGCGGTTGAGGCCTTCAACACCGCTGCCGACGGACTTCAAAGCCGCAATGATGACTTAGACGCCGCAATCAAAGAGCTTCAGGAACTGAACAAATCGAAGGATAAGCCCTATGATTCGTCGACGTCTGATTCCGCGACCAATGCGGTAGCCCAAGCTCAGGCCGCCAAAGAAGATATCCCCGCAATGCCAGGTAATACCGACGAGATAAACACTATGGCAAAGAAGATCGACAAGATGGGAAAATACGATTCCGTCATCGGCGATCTTTCCACCGCCAAATCCAACCTTCAAGACAGCATCGACCAGCTCAAGCAGGTGACCAACCCCTCAGAGCAATTCATCCTGCAACGGCTCACGGGCATTGCCAACATCACGGCACTGGAAGCTGTTTCGGAGGGCAACGATCCAAATAATAAGTTGGGCAAACAGGGCGGTTACACCGCATGCGTCTACTTTAATTCCGATTTGGTCGACTCTTCCGACGTGTATCTTAGCGGAGATTACACCCCCGTCGTGGACGGCGGATGCGATGCCGGCGGAGCCGTCGAGGTGTACGCAAACGTCAAAGATGCCAAAAAACGCGATGAGTACTTGAGCAGCTTTGACGGCAATTCGATCTTAGACCCCGGTTCGCACAAGGTTGTTGGCACCTGTGTGGTTCGCACTTCCTGCCATCTTGCCGCATCGCAGCAAAACAACATGACGAGCAACGTTGAACAGGCACTCATCAGGCTCGACAAGTAATTTTTTATCGCTCATATCAACTGGCGATAAAGGGGTGTAGATATGAGCGATAGATTTCCCGATGTTGATTGGTGATGCGATCGTTGCAACGCCCATCTCAGCAATCAGCCAAGTTTTGATGATCACAAGTACACGTGGGTTTGCACTGAATGTGGTTACAAGAACAGTATCTCCGCAACCAACATTTATGAATCCGAAGAAGACTATCTGTTAAACCCAGGCGACGATCCCCTCCCCGATGACAATGGTTACAGTTACGACGTCGTAGGGGGTAGACGAGCAGGTCTGTTAGCCCCGCCCAAATGGGCGGGGCTTTTTCTCTAACATCAACCAGATTCTTTTGCGCAGCACCAGCCAAAATGGTTAGCCCCCTGCATTGTCTCAATCTATAACAACTAGGCAGGTTATTTCCTCCTAACTGTTACAGATTGAAACAAATGGACAGATCCTCAACCTTCCATCTCGATCTGTAACAGTAAGAACGGTTTTCCGCACCTTCGTGTTACAGATCGAGACAAACCTGAAGCTTGGTTGGCGCCACACCCGCTGACTTATAGACATAAATAGAAACGGGCCCTGTCCCACAAGGGAACAGAGCCCGAAACTCTCATGGAGCCAGTGACAGGAATCGAACCTGCAACCCACTGATTACAAATCAGTTGCGCTACCGTTGCGCCACACTGGCACACTTGGCGCTTTCGCGCGAAGCCTGTTAAGAATAAAGGAATTGCGGACAGGGCGCAACAGACCCTTCGACCGACCACATCTCAAAACCATTCGTCAGAACGAATAGTTTTAATTACAATTGGCTATATAAAACTATTCGTTCTGGCGAAGGGTTTCGCGATGTTGACCACGAAGGAAGCTGCAGAGCTACTCGACATCACCCCACGCAGGGTACAGGAGCTCATTAAGAACGGCGCGCTGACCGCCCGCAAGGCTTCTGGTGTATGGCTCATCGACAAAGACAGCGTCGACACGCGACTCCGCTCCGTGACCAAAACGGGGGGACGTCCCCGCCGCGGCCACGGTAAGAGCGAGATCGCGTTCGCCCTCATGAACCGCACGTACGAAGTCGCTCAGCTGGTCTACAGCACATCGCGAAAAGACTTTACCCACATCGGTGCCGACATCGATTACGCCCACGCCCCTATTGGAGTATTTGGCCCTAATAGCCCCATATCGCTAGACTCCTTCCGCATCTGGTGGCGCGGCCGCGGTATCCCGCTCGCACGCATTGGGCTAGCCTCCCTGCTTGCAGAAGCCGCAGTCGATGTTCCCGATGAGCTCGTCCAGCGAAATCTCGGTCTCTCCTTATCCGACCAGTATTGGATTAGGCCCCAAGGTTCCGGTCTCACCTGGGAGGATATCAACTTCTTCAATAACGCCTTTGATGACGTCTCGCTGTCCATTGCACCCTTTGCCCCAGAGGGAAAAGCGGCTGCCGCAAAGCCCGATAACACCTCGGACGGCAATCTTCAAAAGTACTGGACGTGCGAGGGCGAACGTCGAATTCTGCATAAGGCAGGAGCGCACCTAGACCAGGAACCTTATAACGAGCTGGTGGCGACCGCACTCCACCGTCGCATCCTAAACGCCTGCGATTATGTGCCTTACTCGCTCGAGGGCACGGGCACTTCCGCCCTGAGCATATGCGATGTCTTCTTAACTGATGAAGAAGAGTATGTCCCTGCGTTCTATGTAAACCAGCACGCAAACGCAGATGAACGGCTAACCGACTACGAGCGATATGTAGCAAACTGCGAGGAGCTCGGGGTGACAGGCGTCAAAGATGCCCTTGACCGCATGATCGTGTGCGACGACATCATTGCCAACTACGATCGTCATTGGCGCAACTTCGGCCTCGTGCGAAACGTAAACACGCAAGCCTGCAGACCTGCCCCCATCTTCGATTCGGGCTCATCGCTCTGGTGCAACATATCACTAGAGGAGCTTAGGGCGGGAGAGCACAGTTTTACCAGCGCACAATTTCATTCAAGCCCTGCCAAACAAATGTTGCTCGTCGAGGACATGGGCTGGTTTGACGGCGACAAACTCGAAGGCTTCGTTGACGAGGCAATCGAGATTCTTTCCAGAAACGACGCGCTCACGGCAAGGCTGCCATATCTAAAAGAGGCGCTAACGTGGCGCCTCGAAAGAATGATCGACATCGCTGAATGGAGTTAGCGAGGCAGCATTGCCCCGCCAACTTCCCTACCTCCCGCGCAGGGCCTTGAGCTTGGCCAGGGCATCGGGGCTCAGGCGACTGCCCAGAGTCATCTTGATCTGCGGAGCTTCCTCTGCCTCGTGAACGTCGTTATCGATCTGTTTGATCTCGTCCACCAGCATACGGCTCGAGATGCGCGTGACGCCCTTACCCATGACGACGGCCTGGATCGTGCCGTCGCTCGATACCACGGAGCACGCGCGGCCTTCCTCACGTGCCTCGATGCAGAGCTTCTGCACCACGGTATCGGCAGAGACGCCCGTCGGCGAAAACTCGATGCGCACGCCGCGGGCCGGCAGGTTGGGGCGCTCGTTGGAGATATTGCCCGCGCCGTCGAACACGATCACGGCCTCGTAGCGGCCCTGGGCAAACGCGGCAACGTCGTTGATGAGAGCGGTGCGCGCCATATCGTGAACGTCGCTGGAATACGGATCGTCGGAATGGTCGTAGACGAGCTTTTCGTAGCGCGGCGTGCAGTGAATCACGTTGTAACCGTCGACCACCAGCAGCTCGGGCTTGTTGGAGTGCACCGTCGAGACTGGGTCGGCGATAGCCTGCGCAAACGCATTGCCGCCCACGCCGTAGGTCGCGGCCGAAACAATCGGCTTGGCCGAGCCCTCGCCAAAGCGCTTGGCCTTGGACTTGGCGCGGTTCTTCTTGGACATGCGTTACTCCTCCCCCATGAGCTCGCCGGCGTTGCGGCGTAGCCACTCAAAGCACAGCGCCGTGGTCGCCTGAGCAACATTGAGGCTCTCGGTCATGCCGCGCTGGGGAAGCTTGGTCAAAAAGTCGCATTTCTCGAGCACCAGGCGCGAGATGCCGTCGCCCTCGGAGCCCATGACGAGCGCCACGCGGCCCTCGAAGGGAGCATCCCAGCAACTGCCCTCGGCATGCTCGGAAGCGCCGCCCACCCAAAAGCCGGCGGCTTTGAGGTCATCGAGCGCACGAGCGATATTGGGGACCTGCGCGATGGGCAGATGCATAACGGCGCCGGCAGAAGTCTTGTAGCTACCCACCGTTACGCCGGCGGCTCGTTTGTTGGCGATGATGACGCCCGCTGCGCCCACAACCTCGGCAGAGCGCACGATGGCGCCAAAGTTACCGTCGTCGGTCACATGGTCGAGCACAACGACAAGCGCCGGACCGTCGCCCGCGCGGTCGAGGATGTCGGCGACATCGGCATAGGGGAAGTTGCCAACCTCGAGCGCAATGCCCTGGTGAGCGCCATGGCTCGACAGCGCATCGAGCTGCGCGCGTGGAACGAACTTAATGCGGACGCCCGCGGCGTTGAGGTCGTCGACCAGGCGCGACAAGGCGGCATCGCGCTCTCCACCCTCGACAATGAGCGCGCACTTGATGGGAAAACCAGTGCGTAGCGCCTCGGCGGCAGCACGACGACCTTCGATAAACTCGCCCTTGGGAGCCTGGACAGCGTCGCGGTTGCGATCGCGCTGCGGACGTGCGGCCTGGGTGCGATCGCGCTGGCCCTTGGGAGCGGCAGCGCGGTCATTGCGGCGAATCGGACGCGAGCCAGAAGCAGCCTGCTTGCCGCCACGAGGCGCACGCTTGCGATTGTCGGCCATAAGGCGACCTCCTTAAATAGATAACGAACAAGAATCGACCGTCCGAGCCACGGCACCTTGCCTTTCAATCGTCAGGCATGACCACCGGGTCGATGCCCTCCTCTTTCAAGGCAATCCGCCGCACCTCGAACGGTCGACAAATACTAGAGGGTCTTAATACGAGTACCCGCGGCCGTATCTTCAATCGTCAGCCCAAGGTCCTTGAGCTGATCGCGGATGGCATCTGCCAGATCCCAGTTCTTGGCGGCACGGGCCTCGGCACGGGCCTCGAGAATCTTGGCAGCAGCCTCGTCCACGTCGTCACCCGTGTAGGCAACCAAACCAGCGGCAACGCCCAGCAGGCCCAGCGGCAGCTCGACCTTGGGCTCGGGAAGCTCGACGCCAAACGTATCGAGCAGCTCGGCCAGCGTATCGGCGGCAGCCAGGACTGTGGCCTTGTCGGCAGCATCGCCCGCCTGCTCAAGGTACTGGTTGCACTCGGTCACAAAGCCAAAGACAGCACCCATGGCGCCGGCGGTGTTAAAGTCGTCGTCCATGCACTCCTTAAAGGTGGCACGGGTCTCGGCGGCCTTGGCGGCAAACGCCTCGGATGCTGCCTCATCGGCATCGGCCGTCGCATGGTTCGCAGCCCAACGAAGGTTCTCGACCGTACCGGCAATACGCGTGAGCGAATTCTCGGCACCCTCCAGGCGCTCCCAGGAGAAGTCGAGCGGCGAGCGATAGCTCGTCTGCAGCATCAACAGGCGCAGGGCCGCGGCAGAGTGCTGCTCGAGCACCTCGGCCAGCGTAAAGAAGTTTCCGAGCGACTTGGACATCTTCTCGCCGTCAACCAGCAGCATGCCCGTGTGCATCCAGGTGTTGGAGAAGCCCTGGTGCCAGGCGCAGGTGGCCTGGGCGCACTCGTTCTCGTGATGCGGGAAGGCAAGGTCGGAGCCGCCGCCGTGGATGTCGATCGGGGTGCCCAGGTAGCGATGCACCATGGCAGCGCACTCGGTGTGCCAACCGGGACGGCCCTCGCCCCAGGGACTCGGCCAGCTGGGCTCGCCGGGCTTGGCGGCCTTCCACAGGGCAAAGTCGAGCGGGTCGTTCTTGTCCTCGTTCTCCTCGATACGCGCACCAACCATAAGGTCATCGATGTTGCGGCCCGAGACCTGGCCATAGTTGGGATCGCTGCGCACAGCAAAGTACACGTCGCCGTTATCGGCGGCGTAAGCATGGCCCTGCTCGATGAGCGTCTTGATCATGGCGATCATGGGGCCGATTTCCTTGGTGGCGCGGGGGCGCACATCGGGATCGAGCACGTTGGCGGCGCGCATGACGCCGATGAACTTGTCCGAGAACTCCGTCGCGACCTCGGCGGCCGTGCGGCCCTGCTCGTTGGCGCGCTTGATGATCTTGTCATCGACATCGGTGAGGTTCTGGGCAAACGTGACCTCGTAGCCGCTCGCGATGAGCCAACGACGAATCACATCGAAGCTGATGAACGTGCGGGCATTGCCGATGTGGATGTTGTCGTAGACCGTGGGGCCGCACACGTACATGCGGACCTTGCCGGACTCGATGGGCTGGAACTCTTCCTTTTTATGGGTAGCGCTGTTGTAGATACGCATTCGTTACTCCTTAACGGTTTTCTGTAGCAGGCAGACGGCCCAGGCGCCGATTCCCTCGCCCTGGCCTTCCCAACCGAGCTTTTCGGTCGTGGTAGCGGCGACGCCCACGTTTTCGACGTCAACGCCCAGGGCATGGGCAAGGTTAGCGCGCATGGCATCGCGGTGCGGGGTGATCTTAGGCTGCTGACAGGCAATGGTGCAATCGGCATCGACAAACTCAAAGCCCAGCTCGCGTGCATAGTCCATCACGCGGGCAAGCAGCACCATCGAGTCGGCGCCCTCATAGGCAGGATCGGTGTCGGGGAATAGCTTGCCGATGTCTCCCCCGCGGCAGGCACCCAGAATGGCGTCGGCCAAGGCGTGCGCGAGCACATCGGCATCCGAGTGGCCCAGCAGGCCGCGCTCGTAGGGAATGTCGACCCCGCCGATGATACATCGACGCCCCTCCACCAAACGGTGGACGTCGTAGCCGTGGCCAATGCGCAGGTTACTGAACATGGGGAAGATCCTCTCCCTCGGCCATACGGCCAAGCAGAATCGCGGTTACGGGACGCAGGTCCTCGGGCACCGTAACCTTAAGGTTGTCGCGCGGGCTCTGGACGCAGCGGACGCGTCCGCCCATGCGCTCGACCAGCGATGAATCGTCGGTACCGATAAAGCCCTCAGCGATAGCAGCGGCGTGAGCGCGCTTCATAGCATCGACGCTAAAGATCTGCGGCGTCTGCGCTGCCCAATAGAGCTCGCGCGGCGGCGTCTCGACGATATTATCGCCGTCGACGATCTTGAGCGTGTCGATCGCGGGCTGACCGCACACGACACCGTCGAGAGCACGGTCGTTCACGAGCACGTCGATAGCGTGGTCGATGGCCTCGGTCGTAATGAGCGGACGAGCGCCATCGTGAATGGCGACGTATTCAAAGCCCGCCGGAACCGCATGCACGCCGGCACGGGTGGAATCCTGACGGGTATCGCCGGCATCGGCAAAGCTGATGGGCGTGTCATAGTCAAACGGGTCGATGGCCAGGCGGCGCATCTCGGCACGGCGCTCGGCAGGACACACCACTACAATGTGGCCGACCTTGTCGCTACGATCGAACGCGCGGATGGACCAGCTCATGAGCGGACGGCCCGCCACGTTAACGAGCTGCTTGCCGCCGGGGTTACCAAAGCGCTGGCCGCTGCCACCGGCAACGACCACGGCGCATACGGGCGCCATTATGCGTTCCCCTGTTTGGTGCCCTTCATGCGGTACAGCGAGTCCGCAAGAATGGCAGGGTTGTTGACGCCAAAGTCGCCCAGGCGCTCCGGATCCTCGCTGATGTCATCCATGAGCTCCTGCAGCGAGCCGTACTCGTCGACGATCTTCTCGGCCACGCCGTCGCGCACGACGGACACGCGCGAAAGCGTGCGCAGGCCCAGCGGTGTCATGACGGAGTCCTCGTCCAGGTCGTCGTAACCCAGAACCGCCGCCACATGCTGCGGGTCGGACAGGTCCTTAGGCGTCATGCGAGCGAGCTCGGCGCGAATCTTCTCGGCGTTTGCCTCGGAGGAATCGCTTGCGTAGTCGCGGATCATCAGGTCGTATTCGGTATCCATGCTGGAGCCCGCGAGCTGCTCGAGCTGCATCTGCACGAGCTTGCCCTGGTTACCCAGCTTGACAATGCAATCCTTAAGCTCGGTCTTTGCCTGCTGCATGATCTCGAAGCTCGAGAAAATACCGGTAATGTCGGCGAGTGTGACGTAGTCGTCGAGCTCGAGGGCCGTCAGGCGCAGCAGGGAGCGATCGAGCGACTGACGGGTAGTCTGGAGCGTGGCGACGAGCTGGTTGACCGAGCTCATGATGGTGGTGACGGGCTGGATCTCGTAGCTCTTGCCGTGGACGTACACGTTGACGACGGCGCGACGAGCCGAAACCGAGATCACGATGGCATCGGTGAGCACCGACATGCGAGCGGCAGTACGGTGACGCATGCCCGTCTCACTCGTGGCGAGCGAGGGATCGGGATTGAGGTGGAAGTTGGCGCGCAGGATCTGGGTGAGGTCGCCATCGATAACGATGGCGCCGTCCATCTTGGAAAGCTCGAACAGGCGGTTCGAGGTAAACGAAATGTTGAGCGGGAAGCCGTCGTTACCGGCAGCGAGCACGTTTTCGGTGTCGCCGACGCAGATAAGGGCGCCCAGGTGACCGGCGATGATCATGTCGAGGGCGGTGCGGATCGGCTGACCAGGGGCAGTCAGGCGGATGGCCTGTTCCATACGCTTTTGCAGCTCGTTCTTATCCAAGGCATCGCTCCCATCGTATACGCTCCATAAACGTCAATAAGTTTCTCACGGTTTGCCCCTGTGACGCCCGCAAAATCCGATGCTTACAGAATGAGCGAACACAGCTGAGAGCCCCAATCCAAATGAGCTGCTTATGTGGTAGCATCGGGATTCGCATAAATGAGGGAGTAGTCGCGTGATCGGGTTCGCCTCCGGTGGCGCGGCAAGTCAACACACTGGCCGATGCGGCCTGGCTTGCCTTAATGAACGAGACTCGTGGCTGTGCGCGCAACGCGTACGCCACGGGTCTTTTTTGTTACTCCCCCAAGAGGTACACGCGGGCCCGCCCGCAGAGAGGGAGCCAGACTATGGGACTCGCAGAGCTCGTGTTGCTCGCCGTTGGCCTTTCGATGGACGCCTTTGCCGTTTCCATCTGCAAGGGCCTTGGCATGAAGAAGATCAACCTTAAGGTCGCCGTGATACTCGGCCTGTTCTTTGGCGGTTTCCAGGCCGGCATGCCCGTAATTGGGTGGGCCCTTGGTAGCCAGTTCATGGGCATCATCAGCCCCATCGACCACTGGATCGCCTTTATCCTGCTCGCCTTTATCGGCGGCAAGATGCTGTGGGAAGCCTTTACTGAGGACGAGAACGAAGGCGACGGCAAGGATGCCGAAAAGATCGACCTGGGCGAATATCTAATCCTTGCCATCGCCACCTCGATTGACGCGCTTGCCGTGGGCATCTCGTTTGCCGCGCTCTCGGTCGATATCGTTCCCGCCGTGTCGCTCATTGGCATCACGACCTTTGTCTTCTCCGTTGCCGGCGTAGCGATCGGCCACACCTTTGGCGCGCGCTACGAAAAGCCCGCCACCATCGTGGGTGGCGTCGTGCTCGTCCTCATCGGCCTCAAGATTTTGCTGGAGCATCTGGGGATTTTGGCGCTGTAAAACACCCTTCAAAACTAAACGTCCGGATGAGGCCTAATGCAGAGTTTTGCATAAGGCCTTTTCATGCAGACTTTTGCATGTCATACTATGATGCAAAAGTCTGCACGTTAGGAGATCGCCGTGGATACCCTTCCCATCACCACACCGCGCCAAGCTGGCATCTACGTGCGCCAGGCACGCGAGGCTCAGGGTCTCACCCGTGCCGCCCTCGCTAATAAGGCCGGTGTTTCGGAGCGCCTGCTCGCATCGCTCGAGCTGGGAGATGCCACGGGCATTCGGCTCGACAAGCTGTTGGCAATCTTCAATGCTCTCGGACTGGCGCTCGCCGCTCAAGGGGATATCGCCAAAACGAATAACGAGCAACCAGTCGACGCCCCGCATGCCGATTTGCAACCTTGTAGCACCCCCAGGTGCCATCACGCTCAACGTCCCTCTCATAGCCACCGTCGCTGCGCCGCCATTCCGGTTCTTGCAGACGCCCCCTTTACGTCCGAGCTCTACGACAAGGCCTTCGCCGATTTCGCCATGTCCAATCTCGGAGTCTCGATTGCCGCAAACGCATCTAGCAAAACCAAGCCCGAAGGGAAATAGCCAATGGCCAGAATATCACTTCGGACCATTATTTGCGGCGTGCCTGCTGGAACGCTCACGCAAGATGAGAACGGTCTTATCAGCTTTACCTACGATCATGACTATGACGGGCCAGCCCTATCGACCAACATACCCGTATCGAATCGCGCATACGGACAACAGGTCATGAATCCGTACCTGCTTGGCCTTCTACCCGACAGCGAGGACCAACGAAAAGCGATTGCCGCGGAATTCGACGTTAGGCCCAACAATCCCATCGCACTACTCAGCCGTATCGGACTCGACTGTCCGGGCGGCGTGCAATTTTGTGCCGAAGAAGATATCGACGCCGTCCTGCATCGCTCCGGCGAATACCGCCCCATAGACGACCACGAAATTGCTCTCCGCCTCAAGTCGATCAGAGATGACCGCAATGCATCGTGGATGGGCCTAGATGAAAGTTGGTCACTTGGAGGCAATCAGGGCAAGTTCGCTCTCGCACTCATGGACGGTCGCTGGTGCGAATGCATGGGGTCCTCGCCCACGACGCATATTTTCAAAAATGGCGTTATCGGTTTTAAACTCGAGGCTCTCAATGAGTTTGTCTGCATGAAAAGCGCCCAGCGCGCCGGCATCGCAACGGCAAACGTCGAATATCGTATGTTTGAGGACGAACCTGCCCTCATTGTTGAGCGCTATGACCGCGTGAAAGTCAAAGACGGAACGATCAGGCGTCTACATCAAGAAGACCTCTGTCAGGCACTTGGGGTGATGCCCGCCCAAAAGTACACGGCAGACGGCGGCCCGACCACACGCGACATTCAAGAGCTCCTCGTAAATACGAGCCACCATCAACTTAACCTGTATCTGTTTACGCAGATACTGTTCTTCAACGCCATTATCGGCGCACCGGATGCGCATGCGAAAAACTATTCCCTGCTCCTTGGAAACGACGGCGCAGCCATGATGGCTCGAATGTACGATGTCGCATCGGGGCTGGCATACGAGCGCATGCGCCGCCGGGCGCGCCTTGCCATGAGCGTTGGCGGCGAAAATCGTGTGGGGCGCATCGGTCCAGGTGCTATCCGCCGATACCACGGTATGGGAGACCCCGCGCTAGAGGCGACGCTCACCGATGCCGGGCTATCCGAGAAGTTTTGCTTTGCAACCATGATGGACCTCGCCTACGAGGTGCCCATTTGCATGGAAGAGGTCATGGACGAATACGCCGACCTGCCCGGCATGGCGGACCTGCGCGAGCATATGCTCGGCCCCGTCCGCGAAAACTGCCAGCGCACCCTCGACCTCATCAGGGCAGAAATGGACTAGGTGGCCGTAATTTCGCAATTATCAAACAAAAGAGGGGGGGCACCCGTCGCAAAAGCTCAGATGCCCCCTCTCGTAATGTCATTTGCAATCCGCTAGCACGTGGCTCGAACTGCTGCTAGCGCGACCTTTACGCAGCAAGGCGCTTGAGGACGTCGATGAGCAGCTCGTAGAAGCGCTCGGCAGAAGCGAGCTCCATGCTCTCGTCCGGGGTGTGGACATCGGAGAGCGTCGGGCCCACGGCGATGGCGTCCAGGCCGTGCAGGGCCTCGGCAAATAGGCCGCACTCAAGGCCGGCGTGAATGGACTCGATGCGCAGCTCGGAGCCAAAGAGCTCGCGATAGCTCTCGACAAAGACGTCGCGAACCGGCGAATGCTCGGCATAGCTCCAGCCGGGATACTCAAACTCAAACTTGGCGTCAAAGCCCAGGACATCGGCCAGCGTCTGCAGGCGGTCCTTGAACTCGTTCTGCAGCGAGGTGATCGAGGAGCGCGGGGACAGCATGATCTTGACCTCGTCGTCAGAGGTGGCAACCACACCGATGTTGGAGGAAACCTCGACGGAGCCGTCGGTGGCGACGTTGCGGCGAATCACGCCGTTAGGGGCAAGACGCAGGGCGCGGATGAGGGCAAGAGCGGACTTCTGGTCCATGGCCTCGACCTCGGCGTCGTCGGCAATCTCGACGGTGCAGGTAAAGCCGGGGTCGAAGACCTCGAGCTCGGCAGTGACGTCGGCGATGATGCCCTTTGCGATCTGGGCCGCGGCCTCGGCGGCAGCGTGATCGGCATAGACCAGAACGGCCTTGCACTCACGGTTGATGGCGTTGTCCTTGGTGCCGCCGTTGAAGCTGACGATGGCGGGCTCACCGGCGACCATCAGGCGGTCGATGATGCGGGCCATGATGAGGTTTCCGTTGCCGCGCTCCAGGTTGATATCACTGCCGGAGTGGCCGCCCAACAGACCGGAAATGTCGAGCGTGAGGGTGCTACCGGTCTTGTGCTCGCGCACGATGGGGCAGGTGTAGGTAACGACGACGCCGCCGGCGCAGCTGACGGTGGCAACGCCCTCCTCCTCGGAGTCGAGGTTGATCATGGTGCGGGCGCTGATCTGGGACTTGTCGAGCGTCTCGGCGCCAACCAGGCCGGTCTCCTCGTCGGTGGTGAACACGCACTCGAGGGCGGGGTGAACAATCGAATCGTCATCGAGAACAGTGAGCATCAGAGCGACGGCGATACCGTTGTCGGCGCCCAGAGTGGTGCCGTTAGCGGTGAGGACACCGTCCTTGACGACCAAGTCGATACCGTCGGTCGTAAAGTCGTGCTCGACGGAACCCAGCTTGTCACACACCATGTCGATGTGACCCTGCAGCATTACGGTCGGGGCATTCTCGGCGCCGGCAGATGCGGGCTTGCGAATGATGACGTTGTAGACCTCGTCCTGATAAACGTCGAGACCGCGCTCCTTGGCAAATGCGACCAGGAAATCGCTGATGCCCTTCTCGTTGCCAGACCCACGGGGGATCGCGCTGACCTCCTCAAAGAAATGGAACAGCTGGGCGGGCTCGTAGCCGGTAATCTTGTAGTCCATGGTGCCTCCTTGGCGCAACTGGTTAGACAGTAAGACATGCGACTTGTATATTCCCAGACTTTGCGTGCATAAACCAGTCGAAAACGCCGAGCGTCCTCGCATCATCGGCTAACGGTGGACCGTATAGCGCAACGGTCACAACTTCCGCAGCTCTACAAATCGAGGCGCCCTTTCCGGAGCGCCTCGATTGCGCGTATCAAATTGTCGCCACGCCCTACAGCGCGCCGGAACCGGCTTGCATCATGCCGCCGGGGCCCGAGCTCACGCCACTGCTCACAGGCGCGGCGTTTCCGGTGTGCGGCGCTGCCGGAGCGGTATCGCCCCCGAGCGCACCTGCCGGACGCGGCGCTGGAATCTCGCCTGTGCCATGGCTAAAGACGAACTTGCCATCGGCCACGTCGCACAGGACGGTATCGCCCTCGCCCCACTCGCCGGCCAGCAGCTCCTCGGACAGCGGGTCCTCGATGAGCTTTTGGATGGCGCGGCGCAGCGGACGCGCGCCGTTGGTGAGGTCGGTGCCCTCGGCCACGATCTTGTCGTAGGCTGCATCGGTGAGCTTGATATTCATGCCATTGGCGATCAGGCGCTGACGCAGGTCGTCCACCAGCAGGTGCGCGATCTTGGTCAGGTTCTTGCCCGAAAGCTTCTGGAACACCACGATGTCGTCGATACGGTTGAGCAGCTCGGGGCGGAACAGGCGCTTGAGCTCGCCCATCGCACGGCCCTTAATCTCGCTCGAGGTAAGGCCTTGCTCACCGGTGGTGCCAAAACCGACGCTCGCATCCTGCGCGATCTCGCGGGCGCCCACGTTTGACGTCATGATGATCACCGTATTGCGGAAGTCGACCGTCTTGCCCTGGCTATCGGTCAGACGGCCCTCCTCCAGCACCTGCAGCAGGATATTGAAGATGTCGGGGTGCGCCTTCTCGATCTCGTCGAACAGCACGACCGAGTACGGGTGGCGACGAACGGCCTTGGTGAGCTGGCCGCCCTCGTCGTGACCGACGTAACCCGGAGGGCTACCGATGAGCTTGGAGACCTCGAACTCGCTGCCAAACTCCGACATGTCGAAGCTGATGAGCGCGTCCTTGCTGCCAAATAGATACTCGGCGAGCGTCTTGGCGAGCTCGGTCTTGCCCGTGCCGGTGGGGCCCAGGAAGATAAAGCTGCCGCCGGGGCGGCGCGGGTCCTTGAGCGGCGAGCGGCTGCGGCGCACGGCCTTGGCAACGGCCTCGACGGCCTCGTCCTGACCGATGATGCGCGTCTTGAGCACGCTTTCGGCCTGCAGCAGGCGGCGGCTCTCGCTCTCGGTAAGCGAGGACACCGGCACGCCCGAGGTCACGGACACGATATCGGCGATCTGACTCACATCGATGGTGAGCGGACTGGCGTCGAGCTCGGCGGTCCAGGCAGCCTTGGCCTCGGCGAGCTCAATCTCGGCGGCCTTCTGCTGCTCGGTGATCTCGGCGGCCTTGTTCATGTCGTCGCTCTCGGTGGCCTCCTGCGCGGCGGCCTTAAGCTCCTCCACGCGATGCTCGGCCTCGCGCACCGGCTCGGGCGCGCGGTTGGCGGCGATGCGGGCGCGGGCGCCGGCCTCGTCGATGAGGTCGATGGCCTTATCGGGCAGGAAGCGATCCTGGATGTAGCGGTTGGAGAGGTTCGCGGCGGCCTCGATAGCACCCTGCGTGTAGCGTACGTGATGGTGCTCCTCGTAGCGCGGCTTGAGCGCGGTCAGAATTTTGACCGTGTCCTCGACACTCGGCTCCTCGACATCAATCGTCTGGAAGCGACGCTCAAAGGCCGGGTCCTTGGTGAGGTACTTGCGGAACTCCTCGGCCGTGGTCGCACCGATGATCTGGAAGGCACCGCGCGCGAGCACCGGCTTGAGCATGGAGCTCGCATCGATAGAACCCTCGGCAGAACCGGCACCGATGATGGTGTGCATCTCGTCGATAAACAAGATGACGTCGTCGGCTTCGGTTGCCTCCTGGATCACGTTCTTGAGGCGCTCCTCAAACTCACCGCGATACTTGGCACCCGCAACAAGACCCGGCAGATCGAGCGTCCAGATATTCTGGTTCATAAGATTCTCGGGCACATTGCCGGCAGCGATCTGCTGCGCCAGGCCCTCGACGATGGCCGTCTTACCCACGCCGGGGTCACCCAGGATGAGCGGGTTGTTCTTGGTGCGGCGCGAAAGGATCTCCATCATGCGCTGGACTTCCTTTTCGCGGCCAATCACGGGATCGAGCTCGCCGTCGCGCGCCTTTTGCGTGAGGTTGGTGGCGAACTGCTTGAGCGTATCGGTGCCACTCCCCTTTTGCTGAGAGGCGTCCGAGCCGCTAAAGAACGGCAGGCCCGCACCGGGACGCCCGGCGCCGGCTCCGGCGAGCGGACGCTTCTTGTCCTGATCCTTAGCGGTGAGCTTTTCGATGGCCTTTTTAATGGAAGCAGACGACACACCCAGGCGCATGAGGATATCCATGGCCATGCCGTTGCCCTCTTCGACGATGCCGATGAGCAGGTGCTCGGTCGACACATATGTCTGGTTGTTCTCACGCGCCACGCGGAAGGAGCGCTCCATCACGCTAATGACGAGCGGCGTAAAGGCAAGCTTGGCAGCCTCGGTCTCCTCGCTGGGCTCGGGAACCGTGGTCTGGACCTCCTTGAGGGTGTCCATGATGTCGTCGTAGGAGATATCAAGCGAGCGCAGCGCCTCGGCAGCGATGCCCTCGTCCTCCTTGGCAAGCGCCAGAAGCAGATGCTCGGTACCCACCTTGTTGGTATGCAGGTCGAGCGCCTCCTGTTTGGCCATCGACATGACCTTGCGCGCTCGATCGGTAAATCTATCTAACATGCTCGTTTCCTTACATGAGTTCATCGAAATCAAAACGCCCGCCCGTCGGCGGCGCTTTTGTCTCTTTACCCACAGGTTGTCTATGTTAACAGCTGGAGGAATATCTATAAACCCGGCTCACATGAATGCAGGTTATGACCGCATCGCGGGACTCACCGCGCGATGCGCGACAGGCGCCCCGCAAGAGAAACCCTAGGCGTCTTTCACCACGTCGGGACTCGTCGCACGCGATGCGCGATAGGCATCGGCCTCCTTGGAGACGCGTTCGAGCAGCTCGGATGTATCGACGCCCTCGACTTGCGCGACCGTTTCCACCGTCTGCATGGCGACCGCCCTCAGGTACGCGCACGCGCTGTCCCCCAGCTGCTCGAGGTCTATCTCCTCGCCGCCCTCCCGGGCAAAGCCGACCGCCATCACAAAGCCCATGATGCCCGAGACCAGAAAGCCCACCGCAAAGCTCGAATCTGCCTTGAGCTCTTCTCCGTCGGGGTGGACGATCTCTCTCACGCGGTCGATGATGATCGTATGGATGCCCTGCACGACCTGCTCGGCGGCACCCGCCCTCATGGTGATGACGATGCGCCGCAGCAGGCAGCGGACGTCGCGCCGGTCGAACGCCGAAAGATCGCCCTCGCTCGAAAAATGCCAGAGGGCATCGGTGATGAGCTCGTTATCCTGCAGCAGCTGGGCTATGGCGATGGCGACGAGTTCATCGAAATCGTGAAAATAGTAGTAAAACGTTCCGCGATTGCACTGGGCGGCGCGGGTCACCTCGCCAACCGACAGCTCGAAGATGCTGTTGTTCTCGATGAGCTCCCAAAACGCCTCGATGATACGGGTGCGTGCATCGGGCGCATCGGCGTCCTTACGCGGTCTCGCCATGCGCCTCACCGCACCCCTGCGCCTTGGCGTTCATGATGAGCATCTGAAGACGGTTCTCCACGTTGGCGAAGCTCACGTCGGGATCGTAGTCGAGCGGCAGGAACTGCGCCGTGGGATACTGCTCCTTGAGCGCATGGATGAGCCCGCGCCCCACGACATGGTTGGGCAGACACCCGAACGGCTGCAGGATCACGAAGTTGCGGCAGCCGCGCTTGGCGTGCTCGAGGATCTCCGCCGGAATCAGCACGCCCTCGCCCGCATCGAACGTATGGTGCAGGATCTTATCGCTCGCGCGCACGAGCTCGGGCATGCGCGTCGGCGGCTCGTAGAGCGGGCTCGCCGCGCCCAGGCGGTCGCAACGGTCGTGCGCGAGCTCGAACAGGTTGTCCGCCGTGGCGTACCAGGCCTTTTCGGGCAGCGACAGGTCGACGTGGAACTCGCGCGACTGCGCATGCTTGTAGAAATAGGTCTTGCGGATCACGTCGGTCATGCGCGCCTCGATGACCTCGAGCCCGTTGTCCTCGAGGTAGCGCTCGATCTCGTGGTTGGCGCCGAGATGGAAATTGAGCAGGTACTCGCCCACGATGAGAACGGTCGGATGCGGGTTCGAGCGGTCGTACGGAACGGCGTCCATGATCGCAAGCGCGCGTTTGAAGCCCGTCGCCTGGCCTCTCAGCCCGGAGCGCTCCATGCCCTCGATAACCTCATCGAGCGCGCGGTCGAACGCAGCGTCCGCCGCGCCCTTCTCGAGCTCGTAGGGACGGATGCGCCTAAGCATGGCCTCGAGGGCATCGATCATGGGAAGACCGTAGGCGATCTGGATGCTCGGGCCAAGGCCGAGCTTGAAGCCCGGATGCGCATTGTGGGCATCGACGTCGTCGTTGGTGAGCACCGGGACATAGTCGTATCCCGCGTCGTCGAGCGCGCGGCGCAGCAGGGGCATGTAGTGCGTCAGGCGGCAGTCGCCGATATACTTGCCAGTCACCACGGCGACGTCGTGCGGGTCGTACTTACCGCTCTCGAGTGCCGCGAGCGCCTCGCCGATCACGATTTGCGCGGGGAAGCAGATGTCGTTGTGCACATAGCGTTTGCCCAGGCGGATGGCATCCTCGCGCCCGAT
This sequence comes from Collinsella sp. CLA-ER-H8, assembly GCF_040092335.1. Classification (NCBI taxonomy): domain Bacteria; kingdom Bacillati; phylum Actinomycetota; class Coriobacteriia; order Coriobacteriales; family Coriobacteriaceae; genus Collinsella; species Collinsella sp. CLA-ER-H8. The sequence continues at coordinate 155,764 of NZ_JBBNLU010000002.1, forward strand.
ATCAAGGGCCTCGGCGCGCACGCCCTGATTGCGCATCGCCGCGGTCATGAGCCTGCAGAACGCATGGGAGGTGTTGGGGACCAGCGCGATCTTGTCGTGCCGGTCGCGCTTGGTGTACTTGACCTTATACGGGTCGTCGAGCGGATGGACCGCGTGCACCCGGGCGCCCTCGGCACGCTCCTCCGCGCGACGACGGTTGACCGACTCGATAAACGAACGCACGCGAATGCCCATGGGACCGGCGACGTCGCTCTCATCGAGCTTGATCATCATCGGAACCTTGGAGCCCATCTCGCCCATCATGCGCGCGATCTCGTCGGTGAGATACGCATCGTGGCCGCAGCCGAAGCTGCCCATCTGCACGAGCTCGAGCTCGGGCGTCGATGCGACGATGACCGCGCACGACAGCATGCGCGCATGGTAGTTGTTCACGATGTCGATGCGGCTGTTGGAAAGATCGACGTTGCAGACCCCCGGCACCGCATCGGGCGTCAGCACGGGGATGCCGCGCTCAGAGAAGAGCTTGGGCAGCCCGTGGTTGACCAGCGGGTCGTTGTGGTACGGGCGCGAAGCGATCACCACCGCGTAGCCGCCGTCCTCGCGCACGTTCTCGAGCACCTGCCTGCCGCGCAGCTGCAGCTGGTTCTCAAACGTCTCCTGCGCGCGGTCCGCCTGCTCGGTCGCCTTGGCAACCAGGTCGGCATCGATATCGAAGGTCTCCTTGCACCACGCCTTGAGCTGGCGGTTTCGGTCGCCCTCGTCGTACCAGTGGAACAGCGGCGTATCGAACGGAACGCCGAAACGCTCCTCCGGGTTATCGGAATTGCGCATCACGTAGGGGTATCCCTTTACGACGGCGCACATCCACTCGCTGGTAGAGGCGGTGTTTTCGGTGGGCACCGTCGTGATGATGGGCATGAAGATGCGGTCGACGCCGGCGTCGACGAGATTGCGGATGTGCCCGTGGACGAGCTTGGCCGGGAAGCACACGGTGTCGGATGTGACGTGCGCCAGACCGCGCTCGTACATCGCCTTGGTGCTGCGTCCCGAGACGCGCACCTTAAAGCCGAGCGTGCTGAAGAACGTCGACCAGAACGGCATGGTGTCCCAGAACTCGAGCACACGGGGAATGCCGATCGTGACATCGCGTCCCCCGCAGACGGGAACCGTGGGGTACGACTCGAACAGCAGCTCCTCGCGGTCGACAAAGAGATTGGGGGCAGCCGCGGTCCGGTCGCGCCCCGTGCCGGGTGCCTGTGCCTCGCAAGCACCCTGCGGACGCAGCTCCTCCGCCGCGGGAACCTCGCGCACGAGCTCATCCCATGAGATGGCGCCGCCGCGCGGGCAGCGATTGCCCGTGACGTAAAGCGAGCCGTCGCCAAATGCCACGACCGCGCGCTGGCAGCGGTTGTTGCACCGACGGCAGGTAACGCCGCCGAACTCGCGATGCTCGAAGCGCTCCACGGCATCGAGCCCGATAAACGACGTGTCGGCGTCGCCCTTGCGGCATTCCTCGCGCGCGAGCAGGGCGATACCGATAGCGCCCATCAGCCCCGGGTGGGGCGCACGCGTGACGGGTTTGCCCAGATACTGCTCGAATGCGCGCAGCACCGCGTCGTTTCGGAACGTGCCGCCCTGGACGACGACTTTGTCGCCCAGACGGTTGAGATTTGAAACGCGAATGACCTTGGTGAACACGTTCTCGATAATCGAACGGCAGAGACCGGCCATGATGTCGCCCGGACCCTTACCGCGCCGCTGCTCGGAAACGACGCTGCTGTTCATGAACACCGTGCAGCGGCTGCCGAGAACGGCGGGGGCTTTGGACGAAAATGCCTCGGTCGCGATATCCTCAACGGCTATTCCGAGGTTTTTGGCAAAACCCTCGAGGAACGAGCCACAGCCCGCAGAGCACGCCTCGTTGACGACGATATCGGTCAGCACGCCGTGGTTGAGCCAGATGGCCTTCATATCCTGTCCGCCGATGTCGAGCACGAAGGTCGCATCGGGAACGCATGCGCACGCGGCGCGGGCGTGCGCGACCGTCTCGACCGTATGGTAGTCGGCGTGGAACGCGCGCGCGAAAAGCTCCTCGCCGTATCCCGTGGTGCCCACGGCATCGATCGCAAGCGTGACTCCCGCTGTCTCCCAGCGGTTCTTCAAGCTGACAAGACCCTGTTGGGCGACGTCGAGCGGTCTGCCGTTATTAGACGCGTAGAACGAATCGACAAGCTCACCCGCCTCATCGACCAGGGCGAACTTGGTCGTCGTGCTCCCCGAATCGATACCGAGCGCCACACGCACCGTCTCTCCGGGCGCATACGCATCCGGACCCTTTGCCGGCGTCTCTTTGCCATGGCGTGCCGTAAAATCCGCCTGCTCGGCAGGTGTGGCAAAAAAGGGCTGGGCAAGACGTCCCTCCCCGCTTGCGGGCGCGACCGTCTCGAGCTTATCCAGCCGGACAAAAGCGTCGGGAAGGTCGATCGGTTGGGACGATGCGAACATGTCGGTCAGCGACAGGGCGGCACCGCGCGCGACCATGATCTGCGGATCGCGCGGGACGATAACCTGATCGTCCGATAGATTCAGTTGCTCCCGGAACACGCGGACCAGCGTGGGGTTGTAGGCGAGCGTACCGCCCTCGAAGATTACCGGCGGCTCGATGTCGATACCCTGGGCCAGACCGCCGATCGTTTGGCGGGCGACCGCGTGAAGCGCCGAAAGCGCCAGGTCGGTGGTAGGAATGCCCTCGTTGAGCAGCGGCTGGATATCGGTCTTTGCGTACACGCCGCAGCGGCCCGAGACCTCGTGGACGGTCGTTCCCCGGCTTGCGAGCTGCTCGAACTCGCCCGATTCGGTGCCGACCCCCATGAGCTTTGCCATCTCGTCGATAAATGCACCGGTACCGCCTGCACACGAGCCGTTCATGCGCATGTCGGCAACCTCGATGTCTCCCTTATCGTTGGTGCGGAAGAAGATCATCTTGGCGTCTTGGCCGCCCAGCTCGATGGCGCAGCGCGTCTGCGGATAGAACCTGCTGATCGCGAGCGCGTTGGCGACCACCTCCTGAACGTACGAGGCGCCCAGCGCGGTCGCGATATCGCGCGCACCCGAGCCGGTCACCGCAACGCGCAGCGACTCATGGGGAAAGCGCTCGGCGAGCTCGCCGAGCATGGCGCGCACGCTCGCTGTCTGACACGCCCCGTGGCGGCGATATCCCCACCACGCCTCGGTCATATCCTCGTGCATCGCGTAAACTTTGGTCGTCGTCGACCCTACGTCCAGTCCTGCTAGCAACGCCATAATGCTCCGTCTCTCGCATTTTTCCTGCTAGAGATATACCACTCTACGTAATACAACAGACTGTTGTATTTAAACTCCGTATAAAAAGCGGCTGCCGAAACGCTTCAGCAGCCGCCGAATGCACCAACAGATTGTTCTGCGCGCTAGCACGTCGGGCAACGGAGCAGCACGGGCCCTCCGGTCATGCGCACCGCTCACGCCCGCGATGTCGCCGAGAGAGCTATCCACGCTTAGGGCTCCAACCAAGCAAGTCGCCCGCGCTCAGCAGATCCCTAAGCGAGCTACTCGCACTCAGGAGCCATAGCCTGCTCCAAGAGCTCGGCATGCTCCTCCTCGAAAACCGTCCCCACAGGGAAGGCGCGACGGAAGACGAAGTGGGAAATCGGACCGGCTACCAAAAGGTTCCACGGCAGCGCCATCACAAAATTATGCGGGATGTTGATCATCCAGATCGCGGGCACGGAATACAGGTTCGCAAGGATGCCGCCGGGCATGTGCGTCAGACCCTCGCAGGCACCGTACAGCGACATGATGATAACCATGGGAACGACCATGCAGGAGCTGACGGCGAGCGTCATGGCAAGCGGCGAGCTCTTGCCCGGCGTGACAAGTACTTAAAGGCGAAACCCTTGGCGAGCGGGCTGGCGACGAACCAGTCGCAGCACATGGCAAAAATGTAGGCAACGGGGAAGCCGAGCCACGCAGCGGCAACGACCTCGCCGTTGATGGCCCCGTGCTGCAGGGCAACGTTGTAGATGCTCATCCAGAGCACCATGCAAAAGCACATGATAAAGGTGAACAGCAGGCTCTCTCGTTTGTTGATAGGCATGAAGGGCAGATTCCTTTCTGTGTTACGCCGCGGCACCACGCAACAAAAACGGGCGGGCAAGATGGAGCTGTTGGAACTTCATCTCGCCCGCCCGTGTTACGCGCGTCTGCGACTACTTATGTGGTGGAACTACCCTAACACGAACGGCGCGCGCTTCGTAAGCGTTGAGTTTGTGGAGATGCAGGGCACCAAACCCCCCGACCCCATAAGTTGCGGTGGAATACGGACTGTTTTGACCCTTTAAGCAACAATTCAGTCCCTATTTCACCACAACTCATTTGGTGCAAAGTAACCTGTCCCCCTTGCACCAATTAGCTGGTGTGGCGCCAGCGAGGGTCGGTGAGGGTTCTCGCCACACCCAGGCCAACGGGCAAAAACGCCACGATGAGCACTGCGCGCACAAACCAGCCGAGCATATTGACCGTGTCGAAGGTGCACATGTAATACATCGAGCGATACAGATACAAACCCGGCACCATAATGACAATCGAAGGCACCGTGAGAGCGATACGCGGGTAGGTGAGCTTGACTTCGGCCAAGCTTGCCAGCAGACCCGATACCAGCGCGCCGATAAACGCTGCTGCCTCGGGAGGCATTCCCGTGCTGAGGCCCAGGAAGGGAATCATCGTCGGCGCATCGACAAGGGTCAGACGCAGGGTATTGGAAACGGCGCCGATCAACCCAGCTGCCGCGGCCATCTTTACCGGGCTGTTGAACATCACCGAGAAGCCGAATACGCCAACGAAGCTCATCACCACGCGCAGGAGCGTAAGGGCAAGCGGCGAAAGGCCCAGTGGGGCAAAGTCGTCCGGCGCCAGGCCAACACACTCGGCAACCATCCAGCCTACGAGGGTCGCCATCACAATAATCGATACGGCATATGAAAGGCGCTCGATACCGCTTCGCATGTCGAGCTTAGCGATGTCGAGGCCTGCCGTAATGAGCGGAAAGCCGGGAATCACAAAGAGCATGGCGCCGATATAGCCTTCTTGGTGCGACATTGCCCCCGGTATGACCTGGCCAAGGCCGAGCAATGCCAGCAGATACGAAACGCAAGCGAGCGCAACACCGGTCGTCAGCGCGCTGAACTGACCAAGGCCTTGCTTGAGAATATGGGAGCGGGCAAAGTTGCCGACACCCGCGCCCACGAACGCGCATGCCATCTCAATAGGACCGCCACCAAGTAAAAAGACAAAGGCGCCACAGGCGCAGGCCGCCGCAAGGCCCTGTTGCCAAGGCGCGTAATCAGGTTTTGAACTCTCAACGGTCTTGAGCATCTCGTGATACTCGTGCACCGTGAAGCGACGACCATAGGTCTCGATTTCCTTGAGGAAACTCTCCATCATCCAAATGCGATGGGTATTGACGCCCGTTGTGGGCAAGCTGACGACCTCATTAAAGCAGTGACCATCTTCGATGCAAGTACACTCAAACGACAAGAGACTTAAGTCAACGTGGATGGTCACACCGAGTACGGCGGCGACACGATTCATGGTATCGCGAACACGCCAGGCACCCGTTCCGCTCGCGAGCATAAGCATACCGGTGCGGCAGATGATGGATGATTTATCGGTGAGCGGCGCATCGACGGCAAGTTCATCGCCTGCCGTCACGATCTGGTGCCAGTCAGTTTTCATATGGAGCGCGCCGGCACGGACACCGTGGTGCATGGGGGCTCTCGAAAGCAGCGAGTCAAGGCGCGAAGGCCGTGAGGGCTCCGCCGATTCGCCCTCGTCCTCGTCGGGCTCTTCATCGACCAGATCAAAGGAATCAAGCGGCGCTGGCTCGCGACGGTCGATCAGCTCCTCGTCCTCATCATCAAAGTAATTGAACTGATCGAGCATGTCCTCTTCGATTGAACGCTCGCTCGCGTCGTCCATATAGACGCTCCCTTCCTACCGACTAACCCCCATCCTAGGCAGCAACGGCTAAAGGAAACATAAAAGAGACGGCTGTCATGCATGGAAGGCGCAAACCCCCAATGCGTCGGTAGACCCCCTAGTCATTGGGGACGTTCTTAAATGACCAGTCAAACAAGAACGTCCCCAATGACTACTCCGGCAACGCCGATGTTTTGGCAACGCCAGCGAGCGCCGTCCAGGGCGAACAAGTTGGCATGAAAAAGGCAAGGCATAGACCTTCTGGTCATGCCTTGCCTTTTGAATGACAAATTGTCGCCCTGGGCGGCGCGCAGCGTTAACTGGTTACGCGGGTTGGTAAACCCGCGTAACCACCTAGGTCGCGCCCTTGAAGTTGAACGTCAGATTGTCCAAATGCGGCCCGCGCAGCGTCGAGCCGTTACGCGGTTCGTAGAACCGCGTAACTAGTTAGTACATCTTTGCGCCGGCGGGGATGGAAGCGTCGAGCTGGATCAGGTTGAGGCGCTCCTCACCATCCTCCTCGTGGATGGCACTGATGAGCATGCCGCAGCTGGGAATACCCATCATCTTGCGCGGAGGCAGATTGGTGATGGCGAGCAAGGTCTTGCCGACCAGGTCCTCGGGCTCATAGTAGCCATGGATGCCGGAGAGGATGGTGCGGTCGGTGCCGGTGCCGTCGTCGAGCGTAAAGTTCAGCAGCTTCTTGGACTTCTTGACGGCCTCGCATGCCTTGACCTTCACAGCGCGGAAATCGCTCTTGGAGAAGGTATCAAAGTCGACGAATTCCTCGAACAGCGGCTCAACGGCGATCTTGGAGTAATCGAGCGTGGGCTTAAGCGACGTAACGAACGGGCTCGCGGCGTTGCCGGCCTCGGCAGCCTTGGCGGCAGCGGCACCGGACTGGAAACCCTTCTCGGGCTTCATGTGCGGGAACAGCAGCACGTCGCGGATAGAAGCCTGGTTGGTGAGCAGCATGACCACGCGGTCGATACCAATGCCAATGCCGCCCGCGGGAGGCATACCGTACTCGAGGGCGCGCACGTAGTCCTCGTCGTACTCCATGGCCTCGTCGTCACCGCCGGCCTTCTCGGCCATCTGGGCGGCAAAGCGCTCGGCCTGGTCGACCGGGTCGTTGAGCTCGGAGAAAGCGTTGGCGTACTCGTGGCCGGCGATGACCAGCTCAAAGCGGTGGGTCAAACGCGGGTCGTCCTCAAAACGCTTGGCGAGCGGGCTGACCTCGATGGGGTAATCGCACACGAACGTCGGGTTGACGATGGTGTCCTCGCCCAGCTCATCGTAAATCTCGGCGATAATCTTGCCAGCAGTCCACTCGGGCTTGATCTCCAGGCCCTTCTCGCGCGCGGCGGCAGCAAGCTCCTCGACCGGCGTGTCGATGGTGACCTGCTTGCCGAGCACGTCGGAGACGATGCCGGTCATGGGACGGCTGGCCCACTCACCAGAAAGGTCGATGGTCTGGCCCTGGTACTCGATGACCTCGGGGTTGCCGATGGCCTTGTTGGCAGCCTTGATGACACCCTGGGCGAGTGCCTTCATGCCCTCGAGGTCGGAGAAGGCACGGTAGGCCTCCATCGTGGTGAACTCGGGGTTGTGGGTAAGGTCCATGCCCTCGTTACGGAAGATGCGGCCGATCTCGAACACGCGCTCAAAACCACCGACGATGCAGCGCTTGAGGTGCAGCTCGGTGGCAATACGCAGGTAGCACTCCTGATCGAGCGCGTTGAAGTGGGTAATGAACGGCTTGGCAGTAGCGCCGCCTTGGATGGTCTGCAGGATGGGGGTCTCGACCTCCATGTAGCCGTCGGACTCCATAAAGCGACGGAAGGTGGAGAGAATCTGCGAACGCTTACGGAAGGTCTCGCGAACGTCGTTGTTGGCGATCAGGTCGACATAGCGCTGGCGATAGCGGGTCTCCTTGTCGGAAAGACCGTGGAACTTCTCGGGCAGCGGACGAACGGCCTTGGCAAGCAGGGTCGCGCTCTTAGGGGCAACGGAAAGCTGGCCACGCTGGGTGCGCACGACCACGCCGGTCACGCCCAGGATGTCGCCCAGGTCGAGGGCCTTGAGCGTACTCCAGGCAGCCTCGTCCATGTCGTTGATGCGGCAGAACAGCTGAATCTCGGCAGTCGCATCGCGCACGACGATGAACATGATCTTGCCCTGACCGCGCTTGGCGACCACGCGGCCGGCGATCTTCACGACGTCCTCGGTGTCCTCGCCATCGGCAAGCTCGGCGTACTTAGCCTCGATATCGGCGACGTAGTCCTCAAGCTCAGAGTGCTCGGGATAGGGGTTCTGGCCCGCCTCGAACAGGGCGGCGCGCTTGGCCAGGCGGGTGGCGCGCTCGTCGTTGAGCGTCGATGCCTGATCGGCGGCGTTCTGGTTCTCTGCCATAAGTTAGCTCCTCAAACTAAAACGCTCCCCAGGATTCGGTCCCAGGGAGCGAAAACATACCTTTACGCGGGACCGTGGTCTAGCGTGCGATCTTGGCGATGGTGTAGACGCGAGTCTTGCCGGAAGGCGTAACGACCTCGACGGAGTCGCCCTCGCCGTGACCGATGATGGCGTGACCGACCGGAGACTCGTTGGAAATCTTGTGCTCGAGCGAGTTGGTCTCGGTGGTACCAACGAGCGTGACTTCCATGACCTCGCCGTTGGGATCAATCAGCGAAACGGTGGAACCGATGGAGACGGTCAGATCGCCCGTGGTGGCAGCAACCTGAGCGTTGGCAAGAATGGCCTGGATCTCGGCGATACGAGCAGCATTCTGGGCCTGCTTGTCCTTGGCGGCATCGTACTCGGAGTTCTCCGAAAGGTCGCCGAACGCGCGGGCTTCCTTGATGTCCTCGACGATCTCCTTGGCGTAATCGCCCTCACGCCAGGCGAGCTCCTCGACGAGCTTCTGGCGGCCCTCAGCGGTCAGTACGATCTGGCTTGCGTCCATACGGATATCTCCCCAACTCTGATCAAACAATCAACTGTCAACAAAACGAAAAAGACCGGCTAGCCTGCGGGCAAGCCGGTCAGGTGCTCACCCCAAAGGGATGGGACTACTCTGCGTCCGCGTCGCTGTCCTCTGCCTGCTTCTTCTTGGCAGCAGCGAGCTTGGCCTCGAGCTCAGCGATCTCCTTGTCCTCCTCGGACTGCTCGACCACGACCTCCTCGGCCTGCTTGGTCTCGGCCTTATCGTCGCCCTCCATACCCTCGCGGATATTCTTGACGGTAGAGCCGAGGGACTTGCCGAGCTTCGGCAGGTTCTTGGGCCCGAAGATAATCAGGACAACGACGAGAATAATGATGAGCTCAGGAGCCCTCAGTCCAAACATGTAGACCTCCACAATACAGCGAGACAAGCTCGAATGAGTATACCGCGGGTATCGCGGTATCACAACAATAGCTAAAAAAAGGGACCGCAAGAAGCGGTCCCTCCTCATGCTCTGGTCGGGTTGACTGGATTTGAACCAGCGACCCCTGCGTCCCGAACGCAGTGCTCTACCAAACTGAGCCACAACCCGTTAGCTCGACTATAGTAACAAAGATTTTCGCCGCGTGCTAGAGAAATTTTTATTTCTTTGGCGCGTCGATTTGAACCGTGTTGGAAATGAGCTCCGTCGCGCAGGCCCACCAGCCTTTTTGCTGGGCAGCGTCCGCAAGCCTTTCGGCCGTGGCGGCGGTGTCGCAAATGGCAAACGAACAGGCGCCCGATCCGCACACATCTACAGCAACGGTGCCGTCCTGTTTACGCAGCCAATCGAGAACCGTTTGAATCTGCGGCTCCATCTGTGCGGAAATGACACCCAGGTTGTTATGGATGAGCGCATATGCCGTCTCGGCATCACCAGCACGCAAGGCAGAAGCTATCGCGCCGGGCTTGTCCGCAGGCACCGGGGCCTCGTCAAAACGTCGATAGGCTTCAATTGTCGAAACGCTTGCCTCGCGCGGCTTAACCAGTACGACGGGCGTCGCGGGCAGCGCGGGGTACTCAGTTGCCAGCACGTCTCCCCCACCTACGTAAAACGCAGGGCTCGCGTGCAAAAAGAACGGGACGTCAGCACCAATGCCCCGCGCAATGTCATCGAGCGCTGGGTCGGTGCGATCAATGCCCCAGAGCTCCGCCAAGGCGACAATGACCGCGGCCGCATCCGTCGAGGGGCCGCCCAAGCCGGCGCACAATGGAATGCGTTTCTCAATCGTCACGCAGATGTTTGCCTCGCGACCATAATGCTCGGCCATAGCAACCGCAGCCCGATACGCCGTATTCTTTTGCATGGGAAAATCTGATGCTGGAACCGTCTGGACGGTCAGCGCCTGCGCCGGCGTGACCGTCACGGTATCGGAAAGACCGACGGCCGTCATCAGGGAATCGACCCTGTGGTAGTCGCGGTCATCGCGCTCGGTATGAACCCCCAGGTAGAGGTTAATCTTTGCCGGCGCGGAAAGAGTCAGGGACCGATCGGTCACCGTTAATGCTCCTCGAGCTGATTGCCGAGCGGGGTAAAGATGTGCTCGCCGCTCTCGGGGTCGAACAGCTCGACCTGACCGGTGAGGACATCGATATACTGGTAGGACTGACGCGACTTGCGGCCGCGACGCTCGTCAACCTCGACAATGAAGACGGCCGGGTGGACGCTCTTGATGGTGCCCATGCGCTCGACGACGCGGGTACGGCCCATGTTGGCCTTAACCTTGACGCGATCGCCCACCATATCGGTCAGCTTCTCGTGGATGTCGTCGACGTGATTGACTTCCATCTCTTCCATGAACAGGGCCTCCAGAAGGTGCAATTCAAAAAGGGGATAATACCCCTAAGATAGACAAAACTCTAATACTATAGCACCCTGTTGTGGCCATACGCAAGTAGCTAAATAAGCCCCGTCCCAAATACGTACCAGACGACAACCTCGCATGACCAGTTGTTACGCGGTTTGGTAAAACCGCGTAACCTAAAGGTTGTCGGTGTCCAAGACGATGGTGAATGGGCCGTCGTTGACCAGGTCGACCTTCATGTCGGCGCCAAAGATACCGTGCGCCACATGCTCAACGTCCTCGTGCACAAGCGTCAGGAAGTACTCGTAGAGCTCGTTGGCAACATCGGGTGCGCCGGCATCCGTAAACGACGGACGGCGACCGTGGCGGCAGTCGGCGAACAGCGTGAACTGCGACACCACGAGCACCTCGCCGTCGACATCGGCAAGTGCCAGATTGGTCTTGCCGTTCTCGTCCTCGTTGATGCGCAGCCCGCGGAGCTTGCCCCACAGCTTGTCGGCCTCGGCACGCGTATCGCCATGGCCCACACCCAGCAGCACCAGGTAGCCGCGTCCAATGCGGCCCACGCACTCGCCGTCGACCGTCACGCCGGCGTTGAGTACGCGCTGCACCACCGCACGCACGGCCTACTCCTCGCCCGTCAGTTTGGCGGATAGGTGCTCGAGCGCATGGAATCGATGGCTGATGGCGTTCTTCTCGTCCGCCGTCAGCTCGGCCATGGTCTTGCCCGGCGTGTCGACCGGCAGGAACAGCGGGTCGTAGCCAAAGCCGTGATCGCCGCGGCCCTCGTGCGCGATAACGCCCTCGCAGGCGCCCTCACCATAGGTGACCAGACCATCCGTGTCGATGAGCGCGACGACACTCATAAAACGCGCGGTGCGATCCTCGTCTGCCACGTCTTCCAAGTTAACGAGCAGCTTGGCGTTGTTGGCGGCATCGTCGCCATGCACGCCCGCATAGCGCGCGCTATACACGCCCGGCTCGCCGTCCAGGGCATCAACGACCAAGCCCGAATCGTCGGCAATGGCCATGAGCCCCGTCTCCTCGACGGCAGCCTGCGCCTTGATGATGGCGTTCTCCAAAAACGTCGTGCCGTTTTCCTCGGGGTCCTCAAAATCGCCCAGCTGGCCGAGCGCCACAAAGCGCACCTCGGGCATGACCTTGCCCAAAATGGCCTCGATCTCGGTGAGCTTATGAGCGTTTCCGGTTGCCACGACGATGGTCGCCGCCGGGTCGAGGGTGTCGATGTCGATCTTCTCAAGTGCCATGACTGGCCTCCTTGTCTCTAAAGCAATGCCGAGCCGAGGGCAACGAGGGACTCCGCCTCTCCCCTCTCAATCAACGGCAGTCTTGTGTCCAGACGTCTCCACAGGTAAAGCCTACCAAAAAAACCTGTCCCTTTTTGGCAGGTTAGGCGATGGCTTGGCGCTGAAGCTCGATGAGCTCGGCGATACCCTTGTCGCCCAGGTCGAGCAGGGCGTTGAGGCGTTTGCGGTCGAAGGGCGCCTGCTCGCCGGTGCCCTGGAGCTCGATCATCTCACCGGTATCGCTGGCGACGAGGTTCATGTCGACCTCGGCATGACTGTCCTCGGAATAATCGAGGTCAAGCAGCGTATTGCCGTCGACAACGCCCATGGAGATGGCAGCCACCTGGCCGATAAGCGGGATGCGTTCGATCTTGCCCGCCTCGACCCACATGGCGAGGGCGTCGTGCAGCGCCACCCAGGCGCCGGTGATGCTCGCTGTACGCGTGCCGCCATCGGCCTGAATCACATCGCAGTCGACGGTGACGGTGTACTCGCCGAGCGCCTTCATGTTGACGACGGTACGCAGGCTGCGGCCAATGAGGCGCTCGATCTCCATGGAGCGACCCTTGCGGTTGGCGTGTTCGCGCTTGCAGCGCTTGCCGGTCGACGCCGGCAGCATGGCGTATTCCGCGGTCACCCAGCCGGCCTTAGCTCCCTTTCGCCAGCCCGGCACGCCCTCCTCGATAGTGGCGGCGCACAGCACGCGCGTGTCACCGAACTCGGCCAAACACGAGCCGTGGGCGTGCTTCATGACGCCACGGGTGAGCTTAACGGGGCGCAACTCGTTGGCGGCGCGACCGTTGGCGCGGTTGACCTGCATGTACTCCATAGAAATTTCCTTTCGGCAAAAGATGTGGCGAAGGCTTTGGCGGCTGCCTTACATCTATTTCAGCTCATCGATATCGATATGCTCGATGCTCTTGAGCGGCTGACCAAAGATAAAGCTACCCGCCACCGCAAACTCGGCAATGTTATCGGCCGTCGTGGCAAAACGATGCTGCGGCTCGGCGGCGTCGCCCGCCAGCTGCTCGCGGCGCGTGAGAATATCGGTCAGCTCGCGCGTGGTCTCCTCGGCGGAACTCACGACGCGCACCCCCGGCCCCAGCGCATGGCGGATAGGTCCCACCAACAGCGGGAAATGCGTACAGCCAAGCACCACGGTATCGATACCGTGGTCGCGCAGCGGCTCAACCGTGGCACCCACCAGCGCACGCACGGCAGGCGTATCGAAAATGTCCTCGTTCTCAAGCCACTGTTCCTGCAGATGTGCACCCGAGGCGAGCTCGTGTTCGACAACCTCGACAAAGCTCGAGGCAGGACAGCCGTATACATCGACGCCGGCATCCAGGTCCTGAATGGCGCGTGTGTAGGCGCCCGAGCGAATGGTGAGGTTGGTGGCGAGCACGCCCACGCGACGCGAGCGGGTGCTGTTGATTGCCGCACGGGCACCCGGCGCGATCACACCGATCACGGGAACGTCGAGCACCTGCTGGGCCAGACGCAAGGCCGCAGCGGTCGCCGTGTTGCAGGCGATGACCATAATCTTGACGTCGTGCTTCGAAAGCCAACGACCCGCCTGCAACGCAAACGAGCGCACCTCATCCTCGGTGCGCGTGCCGTAGGGGCAGCGCTTGGTGTCGCCAAAGTAGTAGACGGACTCGTGCGGCAGCGCCATCGCGATGGCGCGCGCAACCGTCAGACCGCCCAAACCAGAATCGAACACGCCAATCGGGCGCGTGTCGCCTGCCGGATTCTCGATATCGGACATTACCTCACCAGTCTCTCTCGAAAAGACATGTCCAAGTGCAGCGACGCCGCGCTACGAACGCGCCGCGACCAGCAGCTCTGCCGTCGCCGCCCAACCGTCGACAATTTTGCCGCGCGTAACGAAAGCGTTCTCGCAAGCAGCCAGGAACTCGGGCGCGCCGGCGCTCGTCAGGCCATTCTCGACCAAGCAGAACGTGCCCACGTGATCGGCCATGTAGAAGTCGGACTCGGAGTCGCCGAGCGCGAGCGTCTCCTCGCGCTCGATCCCTAGGTGCTCGCAGAAGCGCGCAATGGCAACGCCCTTGTTGAGGCCCGCGGGGTTGATATTGAATGCGCGACCGTCCTCGACGCGATCGAGCTCGAGCGTCGTCGGCTTGGACAGGTGAGTCAGATGGCCGTTGCAAGCCCAGATCAGACCGCAGCCGGCCTCGTCCAGGATGGCCTGAACCTCATCGTCGGGCACATCGCCGCGCATGCCGACGGTGACCTCACGGTATTTGTAGCCGGTCGACATGTCGTTGTGATACTCGATCTTGTGCGGCCAGCGGGCGAGGATCTTCTCGCACACGCCGGTCTGCTCGATCACCTGGTGCGGCGTGAGGCCGCAAGAGGAGTCGTAGGGCATGTCGCCGGTCAGATACTCCCAATCGTTGGCTTTGAGGTCGTACATGACCAGGCCGCCCATCTCGCCGATGTAGGAGTTGAGGCCGAGCACGCGCGCGTCCTCGTGGATCATGGTACGGTTGCGGCCCGAGGTGGGAACCACCTGAATACCAGCGCGAGCGAGCGCCACGACGGCCTCGACGAGTTTGGTCGAGGGGTTGCCGTCGTTGTCGCGCAGCACGCACGAGCCGGGTGCGAGCATCGTGGCATCCAGGTCGGTAAAGACGTACTTGACCTTGGCCAAGCGCTCGCGCATCTCGCCCGAAAGCTCAGCGACGGTCGGCAGGGTATTGTGGGACATGGTTACTCCGTTTACGTAGAAGGGTTTGGACTTGGACGGCATGTTTTGATTGAGGGAACACGCTTATGGCGACAGCGCACTCAGGGCGCCGCCGCCATCATGGTTCATTAGTCAAACTGGGTAACATCGATCAGGCGATTGGCCAGCGAAAGGTCGCTCTCGATGGGCACGAACTCGTCGCCCACGTGCATGAGCTCCTCGTCACCCTTTGCCAGCAGCAAGACAATGGTGGGAGCATCGGGGTTGACGTACTCCTCGCGCGCCGCCTTGAACGCCGCATGCACAGCGGCTTCGCGGTCGAGGATGATCTTGTTCGGCGTATCGTCGGGAACATGCTCGGCAAGCTCGCGACAGACCTTCATCGGGTCCTCGTGAGCTGGATCCTCGTTCGTAAAGATCATCAGGTCGGAATACGGTGCGGCCTCGCGTGGCAATTGCTCGCGGCGCTCCTGCGCCTTGCCGCCGGCAGCGCCAAACACTGCGATGACCGGGCTGGCGGGAAACGCGCGCTTCACCGACGAGAAAAGCGAGCGGAACGAAAGCTGGTTGTGCGCATAGTCAACGACGCAGATCACGCGGCCGTCCTTCGACTCCACGACCTCCATGCGGCCCGGCACGCGCAGTTTGGAGAGGCCCTTCTTGATAGCCTCGATACCGATGCCGATCTCGCGCGCAGCGGCGATAGCGACCAGCGCGTTTTCCACGTTAAAGTCGCCCGCGATACCCAGCAGGACCTTCTCCCCCGCCTCGGGCTCGTCGGCGCTCATGCCGTGCAAGTTGAACTCGATGTTAAAGCCGAGCATGCGGACATCGCTCGCCCACAGGCTTGCCTCGGGATGCTCGACGCCAACGGTCACCAAGCGCTCGGCCGTCGACGCTGCCTCTAGCACACGGTCAACCTCATCGGTGCCCAGATTCACCACGGCGGTCTTTGCCTGGTCAAAGATCCTAAGCTTGCTCTCAAAATAATCCTCAAACGTGGGGTGTTCGATCGGCGAGATGTGGTCGCGGCCGATGTTGAGGAAGCACGCCACGTCAAACGGCAGATTCTCGACGCGTTGGTACTTGAGCGCCTGGCTCGAGACCTCCATGACCATGGACTGGCGACCGGACGTGCGGCAGTTGGCGATATGGCGCCAGACCTCGGGGGCCTCGGGCGTAGTATTGGTGCTCTCGTAGCACTCGATACCATCGTCGGTACTCACCGATCCGATCATGCCGCAGGACTCGCCCGCCGCTTTGATAATCGACTGGAGCATAAAAGCGGCCGTGGTCTTTCCCTTGGTACCGGTGATGCCCACGATCTTGACGTCGTGGTCGGGACGGTCGTAGACCTCCGGCGGCAACAGGGCCATGGCCGTGCGAACACTATCAACAACCAGCATCGCAGCACCGCTCTCCTTCGCCAGCGGCTCCAGAGACTCGACCAGCGACTCCTCGCACACAAATGCGACGGCGCCCGCATCGAGCGCCATGCTCAAAAACGCGGGCTTAAAGGCAGCACCTTTGCAAAAGAATACGTCACCTGCCGAGACCGCGCGCGAATCAAACGAGCAGCCGGTCACGGCGCGCTCGTCAACCTGCTCTGATGCGCGCAGCTCGCCGCACACGTCGAGAAGCTTGGCAAGCGTATCGACCGTGGTCACGGTCGCGGAATCCGAATGGTGCATCTTTCACCTTTCTCAGCCATTTGGCAGGGACGGCTTTTATAGTAACTGAAACGCACCCACGCAAAAACGGCTCCCGGAGGAGCCGTTACGCGCAGGCATTCGTAGGCCGAGACTAGGCAGCCTGAACAGAAGGCTGGCCCTCGTCGATAAAGAAGCGCTTGTACCACACCAGGAACACGAGCGGCGTATAGATCTTGCGCTGGAAATCGCCCTTGCCCGCAAAGTGCAGATCGAGCAGGTGCATGAGCTCGTCGGTATTGAAGAACTCGCTTGCCCACGGCGCGGTGAAGTACTCCTTGACATAGTCGTACCACTTTTGCTCGCGCAGCCAGTAGACAATCGGCACCGGGAAGCCCACCTTGGGACGGGTGGCCCACTCATCGGGCAGCGACTTGTTGGCAGCGTGGCGGAGTACCTGCTTGTTGCCGTTCTCGTTGATGCGGTAGCGGTCGGGAATGTGCTCGGCGAACTCCATGACTTTGCGGTCCAGGAAGGGCACGCGCAGCTCCAGCGAGTGCGCCATGCACATCTTGTCGGCCTTGAGCAGAATGTCGCCCGGGAGCCACATGTTCATGTCCAGGTACTGCTTCTTGACCAGCTCGGGCTGACCCTTCACGCGCGCATAGATGGGAGCGGCAAGCTCGAAGGCGCCATCGCCGGTGTTGTACTCGGGCTTGAGCACGCCGTCGACCTCGCGCTCCGGCCATACCAGAGCCTGTCCCAGGAACGACTTCTCGGGGATCTCGGCACCCTTGACCAGGAAGTTATGTCCCTTGAAGTACGGCATATGCAGCGCCAGGTTACCGAGCGCGCGACGGATGGGCAGCGGCACCATCTTTTTGTACTTGCGGACCGGGACCGTGTCCTCGTAGTAGGCGTAGCCGCCAAAGAGTTCGTCGGCGCCTTCGCCCGAAAGCACGACGGTGACGTCCTTGCGGGCCATCTCGGCCAAGAACCACAGCGGCACGGAAGACAGGTTGGACTGCGGCTCGTCCATGTGATACTGGATGTCCTCGAGCGCACCGAAGAACTCGTCGGCGGTAATCATCTTGCGGACGTTCTCGACGCCGAGCTTATCGGAAAGCTCCTTGGCGTAGTTGGTCTCGTTGAAGTTCTTGTAGTCAAAGCCCACCGAGAAGGTCTTGTCGGGCATGAGGCAAGCGGCAATATAGCTGGAGTCGACGCCGCCGGAGAGGAACGACGCGACCTTGACGTCGGCGATGCGATGGGCCTCGACACTCTCGTGCACGACCTCGTCCAGCTCATCGACATACTCTTCGAACGGCTTCTCGACGGCAGAGTAATCGCAATCCCAGTAGCGCTCGATGTTCATCTTGCCGGTCGGGATATCGACGGTAAAGTAGTGCGCCGGCGGCAGCTTGTAGACACCCTCGAAGAAGGTCTCCTCGGTTGCCGAATACTGCAGCGTCATGTACGGACGCAGAGCCTTTTTGTTGACCGCCTTGTGGAAGTGCGGGTAGTCCAGGAAGCTCTTGATCTCGGAACCAAAGAGCACGCCCGGAGCGCCGTCGCCCGCATCGGCCATGGGATAGTAGTAAAGCGGCTTGATGCCAAAGATGTCGCGGGCGCCAAAAAGCTTGTTCTTCTTTTTGTCCCAGATGACGAAGGCGTACATACCGCGCAGGCGATCGAGGACGGCCTCGCCCCACTCCTCGTAGCCGTGCAGGAGGCTCTCGGTGTCGGCGCCGCAGTGGAACTTGTAGCCCTTGGCCTCGAGCTCGGAACGGAGTTCTTGGAAGTTGTAGATCTCGCCGTTGAAGACAATGACGACGCTACCGTCCTCGTTGGCCATGGGTTGGGCGCCAGCCTCGGTCAGGTCGAGGATCGACAGGCGGCGGAAGCCGAGGGCAACGCGGCCGTCGATAAACTGACCGCCCATGTCGGGACCGCGATGGACGATGCGGTCCATCATCTTGGTGAGCACCTCGGATTGGTTATCCGTCCCACCGACAAAACCGACAAAACCGCACATATACTATCCCCTCTGCTGTTGCTGGGCATCAAATCGAATCAGTAGCTTTTGAGTATACCCGAGGGCGTAAAGAGGGGCGGAATGTTCAGGCAATCTCAACTGAATCAGCTCCGCTGTGACACGCGCCAGTTACCTTTAATGGATATGAGGTGAATGGGGCGATTGTTTTGCTATACTCTCTCCGCACGGGCGATTGGCGCAACGGTTAGCGCAGGTGCTTTACACGCACAAGGCTGGGGGTTCGAATCCCTCATCGCCCACCATTGAATTGGAAACGGTCCTCGAAAGGGGACCGTTTTTGTTTGGGCCCATTTCATGGGATTCGAACCCGCAAGGGTGCGGAGCTGAGGAAACGCGAAGCGTTTTCCAGCGCAGCACGCGAGGGCCGCAGGCCCGAAGCGGAAGCGGGCGGCGCCAGCCGCACGCGGACATCCCTCATCGCCCACCACTGATTTGAAAGGCTCCCAGCAATGGGAGCCTTTCTTTTTTGGGCCCATCGCAGAGGGATTCGAACCCGCCAGCACATCTATCGCAAGGTCCGTGGCCAAATAATGGCAAAAATGAGTACTGCTGCTTTGTTTGCAACATATAAAAAGATAGTATTTGCTTAAGTTACACAACATATGTCCATTATAAGGACTAATAGTCGGATCAAAATCGTGCATTCATCGCCATTTCGACTTGCCATCTGGCCTTATTAGTCCAAAATTGCTGCTACCAAATCGGTAACAGTACTCAAATTTGATGTTTTTTG
Source organism: Collinsella sp. CLA-ER-H8 (assembly GCF_040092335.1). NCBI lineage: Bacteria > Bacillati > Actinomycetota > Coriobacteriia > Coriobacteriales > Coriobacteriaceae > Collinsella > Collinsella sp. CLA-ER-H8. The sequence continues at coordinate 175,016 of NZ_JBBNLU010000002.1, forward strand.
GCCAGCAGGTCTCCCTGCCTTAGCAAATCTAAGGCAAAACGGGTTCCAGACCGCTGAATCATGCCGCATAGGGCACGTCCGCAGTCCGGAACCCGGTCCAAATTGAGTTATTGCGCCGCGTTAGCCCAAAACACCCGACAGTATCTCGATCAGACTGTCCACGTCGGCTTCCTCGCAGACGAGCGGCGGCAAGAAACGTAGCGTATGGGCACCCGTAGCGTTAATCACGGCACCGGCAGCCAGCGCGCGGGCAACAATATCATGCGCGTCGCCCGCGGCATCATCCAAATCGCAGCCGAGCATCAGGCCACGGCCACGCACCTCTACCACATGCGGAAGCTTAGCCAGCGCCTGCTCCATATAGGCGCCCACCTTGGCGGCATGCTCAGCGTAGTCGCCGCGCACAAGCGCGGAGAGCGTCGCGGCACACGCCGCGATGGCCAAGCAGCTACCGCCAAAGGTCGAACCATGATCGCCGGGCTTAAAGACGTCGGCAATCTCTTTCTTTGCCACGACGGCACCCATGGGCACGCCGTCGGCAATGCCCTTGGCAAGGCTCATGATGTCGGGCTCCACGCCATAGGTTTGGAATGCAAATGGCTTGCCAGAGCGGAAGATGCCGCACTGGACCTCGTCGGCGATAAGCACGGCACCCACCTCGTGCGCCAAGTCGCACGTCGTAGCCATAAACTCCTCGGTCATGGGATGCACACCGCTCTCACCCTGGATCGGCTCGAGCATCACGGCACAAATTTCGCTCCCCAGCTGCTTAAAGATCGCACGCAGCTCATCCACATCGTTGGGCGTGCAGGCCACAAAGCCACCCGGCAGCGGGCGGAAGCTGTCCTGCAGCCAATCCTGCATGGTGGCGGCAATGGTCTCGAGCGTACGGCCGTGGAAGCCGCCGCGCATGCACACGATGGTGTTGCCGCCATTACCGGCACGCTTGGCGTACAGGCGCGCGAGCTTCATCGAGCCCTCGTTGGCCTCGGCGCCAGAGTTGGCAAAGAAGGTCTCCCAAACCTGCTCATCCGCAGCCGGGGCACCAAGAGCAGCTGCCGTGGTCTCATCGCCGGCGACAATGGCATCGGCAAGCACGCGCGCACCATCTACGTCGTCGTTAGCAAGCTTGGACAGCAGCGCCGCGACCTGCCCGCGCTGCTCAATGTAGAAGTAATTGGAGACATGCATGAGCTTTTTGGTCTGTGCCTCGAGCGCCGAGAGCACAGCCGGGTCGCCATGACCTAGGCTGCACACGCCGATGCCGGCAAGAAAGTCGAGGTACTCACGGCCATCGTCGCCGGTGAGCTTCATGCCGTGACCCTCGACAAACTCGACCGGAGAGCGGCCAAAGGTATGCATAACGTAATGGGATTCAAGCGATTGCTGAGCTGCAAGTGACATGGGATGCCTTTCGTTGGGCGCCAGACGGCGCGGGGCTATGGGTGCAGGAATGGGGCGGCTGCGGGTCAGCTAGACCGTCTGAAGCTTCTCGACCTCGTCAAGGTTCTCGGTCAGACGCGCAGCAAACGTCGAAAGCGGATGCGGATGCGTATCGAACTCGTAAGCCGTCTCGGTGGAATGGATCACGGTGCCGACGCCGGCATCGGTCAGCAGCTCCAGGAGCAGCGAATGCGGCGTGGTACCGTTAATGATGTGGGCACGAAATACGCCGCCGGTAAGCGCATCGACGGCCGCACGCAGCTTGGGAATCATGCCCTTATCGACCTCGCCGCCGTAGAGCATTTCGTTGACCTCGTCGAGCGTTAGGTTGGAGATAAGCGAGTCCTTGTCGCTAAAGTCCTTGTACAGGCCATCGACATCGGTCAAAAAGATCGCCTTATGCGCGTGGAGCGCCGCGGCAACGGCACCGGCGGCGGTGTCGGCGTTGATGTTGAAGAAACCGCCGTCCTCCCCCGCCGCGACGGTAGCGATGACGGGGATGTACTCGCTATCGAGTAAGCGCTCGATATAGTCGGTGTTGACGTGCGTCACTTTGCCCACGCGACCGAGCTCGGGGTCGAGCGGCTCGGCGATGAGCGTGCCGGCATCGCTGCCCGACACGCCCACGGCCAGGTTGCCGTGGTGGTTGATGGCAGCAACCAGCTCCTGGTTAACCTTGCCGCCCAGCACCTCGCGCACGATATCCATAGTCGCCGGCGTGGTCACGCGCTGGCCGTTCTTAAACTCGACGGGAATATCGTAATGGCTCAGCGCCTCGTTGATAGCCTTGCCGCCGCCGTGCACGATGACGGGGCGCATACCGATGATCTTGAGCAAAACGATGTCGCTCATCACGTCGCGGCGCAGCTGCTCATCAACCATGGCGGCTCCGCCATATTTGATAACAACCGTCTTGCCGGTCAGGTTCTTAATCCACGGCAGCGCCTCGAACAGCAGCTGCGCGGTTGCTTCGTTGGATTCGCTCGAACGACAATCGCGTGCGAATTTCATAATCTGCCTCGTCTTTCGTATCGTTATCGCGCCGTGCTCCGCTGTCCGCAATCGCGGCAAGATGCGCAGCGTGCCCGGAATCTAGGAACGGTAGTCGCCGTTGATGGAGATGTACTCATGCGTGAGGTCGCAGGTCCACACGGTCGTTGCCGCGTCGCCTGCGCCCAGGTCGGCCGAGATCACGATCTCGGGCGCCTCGAAACGTCGTAGAGCCTCGTCCTCATCAAAGGGAACAGTCAGACCGTCGCGACAGACGGGCATGCCCATCATGTCGATGGAAACGTCTTCCTGATTAAACTTCACGCCGCACTTGCCAAGCGCCATAGCAACGCGGCCCCAGTTGCAGTCGTGGCCGGCGATGCAGGTCTTAACGAGCGGCGAGTTGGCAACGGCGCGGGCGGCGATATCGGCCTCCTCGTCGTTCACGGCGCCGGTAACGTTGACCGTAACAAGCTTGGATGCGCCCTCGCCGTCGGCGGCGATGTTGCGCGCCAGGCTCTCGCACACCTCGTGCACGGCAAATGCCAACTCGTCGAAGGCATCAGTGCCCTCGACGATGGCCTCGGCATCTGCGGCAGCGGCGCCGGAGGCAAGCATGATGCAGGTGTCGTTGGTCGAGGTGTCGGAATCGACCGTTACCTTGTTAAAAGTCTGCTTGGCGGTCGAGAGCAGCAGGGCATGAAGTGCCGCAGGCTCGACGGGGGCATCGGTGGTGATAACTGCGATCATGGTGGCCATGTTGGGCATGATCATGCCCGAGCCCTTGCACATTCCGCCTACCGTATAGACATTGCCCGCATGACCCGCAGCCTCGCTGACATAGGACACGGCGTACTCCTTGGAGTGCGTGTCGGTCGTCATGATGGCGCGAGCGGCATCGGCGCCACCGTGGGCGGAGAGCGCCTCGTAGGCAGCAGGAATGGCGGTCTCAACCGTGTCGATCGGCAGAATCTGGCCAATCACACCCGTGGAGGCAACCAGAATCTGCTGGGGTTCGCAGCCGATGACCTGCGATGCGATGCTGCACGTCTCGCGCGCGCATGCAAGGCCGGTCTCACCCGTGGCGGCGTTGGCATTGCCAGAGTTGACCGAAACGCCGGCGATGACGCCATAGCCCTTGTCGGCACCGCCCAGGTTGGCACGGCTCACCTGCACGGGCGCCGCACAAAAGCGGTTAGTCGTAAACACGCCGGCACCGGGACAGGGTTTATCGGGCGCGACGAGCGCGTAATCCAGACGCTCGGGGTTCTTGCGGAACCCAGCGTGGATGCCTGCAGCCTTAAAACCAGCCGCAGCCGTAACGCCACCCTCGACGGCGCGAATCTTGATATCAAACAGCTCGGTATTCATCGTCTTTATGACTCCTTATGTCAAACAAAAAACGGACATCGGTTGGTGCGCCATGCCAGTCGTGATCATGAGACCAGCTTAAGAGTGGCGCCCCACTCGATGCCCGACTACCAAATCGTTAACAATCGAATGTGCTACACCGGGCACGCCACTGTGGGCAAGCCTCGTCGCTCGTCAAAGCCAAAGACGATGTTGGCGCACTGGACCGCTTGGCCCGCAGCGCCCTTGCACAGATTGTCGATGGCGCCCGTCGCCACCAGCACGCCCGCGCGCTTGTTGAGCGCGAGGCCAATCTGGGCGGCGTTGGTGCCGACGACCGAAGCCGTCTTGGGCTGCTGGCCGGCATCGAGCACGCGCGCAAAGGTGCGTCCAGCGTAGAACTGCTTGTAATAGTCGACGACATCCTCAAGAGCCAGGGAGTCGATGGTCTGCGGCGTGAGCGGCAGCGTCACCGTGGAGAGCAGGCCGCGCTTGAGCGGTGCCAGATGCGGGGTGAAGACGACGCGATCGGTCAGGCCAAGGATTTGCTCAATCTCGGGCGTGTGGCGATGCTTGCCCACGCCATAGGCTTCCAGGTTCTCGTCGGCGCTGCAAAAATGCGTACGAGCGTTGCAGGACTTGCCGGCACCCGTCACACCGCTGATGGCATCAACGATCACGGGGCCGCTCTGGGCAACCCAGCCAGCGCGCACGGCGGGCGCGGCGGCAAGGCTCGTTGCGGTGGGATAGCAACCGGCGCAGGCGACCAGCACGGGTTTGCCGTCGGCATGGTCGGATGCGGCGGTCTCCAAGTCCCGGCAGAATAGCTCGGGCAGGCCAAAGGCACGGGTCTTGAGCAGCTCGGGGCTCGTATGCTCGGCGGCATACCACGTCTCAAAGACGGACGCGTCGTTCAGGCGGTAGTCGGCCGAAAGATCAAAGCAGGAGACGCCCGATGCAAGCAGCGCGGGCACCTGTGCCATGGCAGCCGTGTGCGGCACGGCAAGAAAAACCGCATCGCAGCTCTTGAGCTCGGGGGCGTCATGCGTGGTGAAAACCAGATCGCTCACGCCGGCAAAGCTCGGATACACCGCAGACAGCGGCTGGCCGGCATCGGCGTTGGACGTAATGGCGACAAGTTCAAACTCGGGATGGCCGAGCACGAGGCGAATGAGCTCGGCTCCGGCATATCCAGCCGCGCCGACGATTCCAACCTTTAAAGACATATCAGACTCCTTGTCTGCGATTTATGCACCGATGCGCATTTCGCAGCGGTCGTTATGAAGTGGGTTGAAACTTTAGCACCAAAAGATGCATGAACACGTAAATGGCTTGCATATTCATGCATTGAAACATTCCCGACACATTCGCTTGAAGGAATTGACAAATGGAGCGGGCCCCGTATTGACCGGCGCTCCTAACGGCGTCGGGCAATACGGGGCCCGCCCATGCGAAAACCAAGTTGTTAGGATGAGCCAGCTGGCTAGAGCTCGACCGGCACCCATTCGTCGTGATTGCAGATAAAAGCCTCGGGATCCTCGACGCTAAAGAAGACGAGCGTGGGGTCGTTAGGCCCCTCATAGTGCTCGCCCAGGCGCTCTAGATGCTTCCACCCGGCTTCGCGCATTTTGTCTAAAGCCCGGTCATCCAAGCCGGCACGCCCGCGCAAGATGAGCCAGCCATGGCCCGGCCACCAACTCGTGGCCTCAAAGCGCTGATTTTGCAGCAGCTCCTGCCACACATCTTTGGTGCGCGCCGTTACAAACCACAGCTTGCCGTCCTGGATCTGCGCAAACGAAAACGGACGCACATGCGGCTGTCCGTCAACGCTCGTCGCCAAATACCATGCCGGCACTGACGTCAGATACTCCAACACCGTATTCAATCCGTCCATGTGTCCTCCTGGCATTAGCTAATTCAGAACGGGTAGTTAATTTGAGACGCGCTAGAGCTCCAGGCGCTCCTCGCTGCCGTCGATATCACAGAAGCGCGCGGCAATGTTGCGGACCGAAAAGAAAGCAAGACGGCCGTCGTTGGCACTCTCGTGTTCCTCGCCAATGCCCACCATGTGCTTAAAACCCGCTTGACGCACCTTGTCGCTCGCAACTGCGTCGTCCTCAAGTGCGGCTTCGCCGGTCAATACGATCCAACATTCCCCCGGCTTCCAGCCCGAGAGCTCAAACTTGGGATTCGCGCTCAGCTCCGCCCACACATCTTTGTCGCGCGACGTACAAAACCACAGTTTACCGTCATCGACCATGGCAAACGAAAACGGCCTCACGCGAGGCTGATGCCCGTCGGCTACATCGGTCGTGGCCAGATACCACGCCGGAATGCGCCTGAGATACGAACAGGCGCGCTCAAGCTGAGCCGTGCGGTCGTTGTCGGTCATAGGGACCCCTTTCTTGCGCTCGAATCGCGCCTAAACAAGTTGAAGGTTGATGACGATGACGCAGATGAGCAGCAACGCCGTCACCACCGCCGCCAACGCATCGCCGCGGCCAAATGCAAGCGCATGCAGGCGCGTGCGGCCCTGCTCGCCGTGATAGCAGCGTGCATCCATGGCGGCAGACAGCGTCTCGGCATGGCGGAACACGCCCGTGAACAGCGGAATCGCCACACTGCCGAGCATACGCACGCCGCCGAGCGGACCGCCCGTCATGCGCGCACCGCGGCTCGCCTGCGCATCGGCCGTCTGCTTCATCTCGGTGGCAAACTGCGGCATAAAGCGCAGCGCGATACCCATGATCATGCCGAGCTCGTGCGCAGGAAGTCCCACACGCGCAAACGGCGCGAGCAGGCGCTCAAAGCCCGCGGTGAGGTCGAGCGTCGGCGTGGTGAGTGTAATGGCGCTCATGCCGGCCATCATCAACGTCAGGCGGCACGCCATAAAGGCGGCAGAACGCAGTGAGCCCTCGCTTATCTGCAGAAAGCCGAGCTGCCACAGGATGCGCCCACTCTGATCGGTAAACAAGTTGAGCACCGCGACCACGACGACGATTGCCAGCAGCGGCGCCATCGATGATAGGACCCGGCACAACGGCACCCGGGACACGGTATAGAGCAGGACAACGAAAATTGCGACCGAGGCCAGTCCGCGGAAGCTGCTGACCGTGAGCGTCGTGATCAGAAACACAAAGCCCAAGAGCAACTTGGTTCGCGGGTCCAGGCGGTGGATTGCACTATCGCCGGGATAGTAACTGCCAAACGAAAACGCCTCCATCAGCAGCCCTCCTCTCGCGCGACCGTCTTGGATTTAGCAATGTCCGCGACGTTAGAAGGACCGTCCGAGCGACCGATCAGCAAATCTACCAACTCGTCGGCCAACGACTCAACCGTATAGAGCCCGCCGCGACGCAGCGGCACGCCCGCTTCCGCGAGCGCCAACGCCATGCGCTGAGCAGCAGGTACGCCCAAGCCGATCGACTTGAGCTCATCGGCATGCGCAAACACCTGCACGGGGGTTCCCTCGGCAAATACCGCACCTTCGTTCATTACGACGATACGGTCGCAGCAATTGGCCAGGTCATCCATGCTGTGCGAAACCATGACAACGGTCAGGCCATCGCGGTGAAGTCGATCGATGAGCCCTAGGAAATCCCTGCGCGCAGCCGGATCGAGCCCCGCCATGGGTTCATCGAGCACCAGGACTTCGGGCTCCATGGCGAGCACGCCGGCGAATGCCACGCGCCGTTGCTGACCGCCCGAAAGCTCAAAGGGACTCTTGTCGCCGACCGTGGAAAGGTCGAGGCCCACGCGTGAGAGCGATGACTCGACACGACGGTCGACTTCATCTTGCGGCAAGCCAAGGTTGTGCGGACCAAACGCCACGTCCTGCGCCACGGTTTCGGCAAACAGCTGACGCTCAGGATACTGAAACACCACGCCGACCTTGGCCTTAACCGCAGCGGCGTCTTTTTTGTTTGACAGATCGAGCCCCAGCGCGCGAACGGATCCCTCCTGGGGGCGAATCAAACCGTTGAGATGTTGGACCAGCGTCGATTTACCCGAGCCGGTATGGCCTGCTAGCCCCAGGAACTCGCCGCGACGCACCGTCAGCGACACATCGCGCAGCGCCCACGGGCTGCTGGGGTCGTTTCCCCAGAGAGCCTGTTTGCTCGATTTGCCCGCAGTGGCCGAGCGCTTATGCCAGCGGCGGCGCTCGCGCGGACTGAGCGAATAACTGTACGAAACATGGGATAGCTCTATGACGGGCTCCGACGCGTTGCCCTCGTTGTCTACCGGAACAGTGCCGTCAGCGATTTCCAACTGGGATGCGGAAGACTGCCCCGCGATGCCTGCCCCACTTCGCTCGGCATAAGCCTGCGCAATCTCGGCGACCATATCCGCCTCACGCACCTGCGCGCAAACGGGCACGCCCTTCGTACGAAGCGCCATGCCCAGACGACACGACTCCGGCATATCCAGGTTGAGCTGCGCAAGCTCATCCGCCCGCGTCAAAATTTCCTCGGGCGTACCGAGCATGGCAACGTGCCCCGCCCGAAACACCGCGACACGATCGGCCTCGGCGGCTTCTTCCATAAAGTGCGTAATCATCACGATGGTCATACCGCGATCGTGCAACGCGCGGCAAGCCTTCATGAGGCCCTTGCGTCCACGTGGATCGAGCATCGAGGAAGCCTCATCCAAGATGAGCACGCGCGGTTCCATGGCAAGCACGCCAGCAAGCGCCACGCGTTGCTTTTGGCCACCCGAGAGCGCGTGGGTCTCGTGGCGCTCAAAGCCCACCAGGCCCACGCCCTTCAGCGCCTCGCGTACGCGCTGCGCAATTTGCGCCGATGGAACGCCCAAGTTTTCGGGACCAAAGGCAACATCGTCCTCGACAAGCGTCGCCACCAGCTGATCATCCGGGTTCTGGAATACCATGCCCGCGGTCGAACGAATGTCGTAGACCAGCTCGGGGTCGGACGCATCCATGCCATCGATGCGCACCGTGCCGGCATCGGGTTGTAGCAGCGCATTCAGATGCTTGGCAAACGTCGACTTGCCCGACCCATTGCCACCGAGGATGCAGAAAAACTCCCCGTCCTCGATGTTCAGATCGACGCCGTCGAGTGCCGACACGGCACCGTCATAGCTAAAGGAAACGCCCCGACACTCAATCATGCGCGGCCTTTGACCTGGTCCTTTTTAGGCGTGATGAGGTTGGAGACTGCTTTATACACCACCAGCGTCAACACCGAGTTAAGCACGGTCTTGATGAGGTTAAACGGCAAAACAGCGGGAAGCATGAGCGGAAGAATCGCATCGGCCGAGCCATACCAGAACCAAACGCCGATGGTCAGATTCGCGACCATAGACAACGCCGTAGCGGCAATGACGCCGAGCGCCAGGCCAATCACGGCACCCTTATAGGTATGCATCTTCTGGTAGACGATAGCCGCGGGCAGAATGTAGCCCAGCGTGGCAACCAGGTTCATAAGCGCGCCGACCCAGTCACCCGTGGTGAGCGCATGGATAACGATTGCCATAGCGGCAACAGCAGTGCCGGCGCCAGGACCATACGCAAACCCGCACACCATCGCCGGCACCAGCGACGGGTCATACGTCAAAAACGGCGCCGAAGGAAGGATAGGCAGCTGCACGTACATAAACAGGGCGCCCAAGGCACACATCAGCGCCATGGTAACGAGCTGTTTGGTGCTCCACCTATTCGTGTTCTCAAAATGGATATGCTGCGACTGTTCAGACATAAGATCACCTGCCTCTTTCATCCGGACTCTAACCGTTGGTACTGGGATCTCACCAGTTCAGCCGACATGCGAACCAACACACGCACGGGTCGCGGACTCATCGGCTCGGTCGCAGACACCTCGCCTGCGCCACGGTGCCCCTTTGACACCGCCCGATTTACCGCCAGTGGGGAATTCCACCCCGCCCTGAAACAGCAATTGCAAGTGTAGCACGAGCAATCGTTCGCGCAAGTATGCCAAGGGTAATTTGTGGCGGAGATCAGTTGCCAAAGCAACCACGTTCCCCACCCATCCCAAAGCAACGCGCCTTTCGCGCAAAGCGCGAAACAGCGAAGGGGACACGTATCCCTATCGACCACATCCTTCTCCGCCCGCCGGCCTCAAGGCCGTAAACGCAGGGAATCCGGGGGCGGGACGGGGACTTCTCTCCGGAATACTCCGCAGGACGCAAAGAGGCTCCGCAGTGCGAAGCGCGATGCGGAGCCTCTTTGCATGTCCGAGTACGTTCCGGAGAGAAGTCCCCGTCCCGCCCCCGGATTCCCGGTGGGAGTTCTAGACCTTGTCGGCCTTAGTACATACCGCCGCCCTGCTGACCAGCGGTAGCAGCAGCGATTGCGTCCTCAAGCTGAGTGTTCTTGGGCACATCGGAGACGGTGGCCTCGGTGATGAGGATCAGGCTGGCGACAGAAGCAGCGTTCTGCAGGGTGACGCGGCTGACCTTGACGGGGTCGAGGACGCCCATCTCGATCATGTCGCCCCACTCGCCGTTGGCAGAGTTGAGACCCTGGCCGGCGGGCAGCTCGGCGACCTTGTCGACCACGACAGCGCCCTCAAAGCCAGCGTTCTTGGCGATGGTGGCGACCGGAGCGGTCAGAGCCTTCTTGACGATGTCGACGCCGATCTTCTCCTCGGGGTCATCGATCTCGACGGCATCGAGCGCAGGAGCAGCGTCCATGAAGGCGACGCCGCCGCCAGCGACAATGCCCTCCTCGACAGCAGCGCGGGTGGCCTGCAGGGCGTCCTCGACGCGATGCTTGATCTCCTTGAGCTCGGACTCGGTAGCAGCGCCGACCTTGATGACGGCAACGCCACCGGAGAGCTTGGCCAGGCGCTCCTGGAGCTTCTCACGGTCGAAGTCAGAGGTGGTGTTCTCCATCTCGCCCTTAATCTGAGCGATACGGGCGTCGATGGCCTCCTTGGAGCCAGCGCCGCCGACGACGACGGTGTTGTCCTTAGAGATGGTGACGGACTTAGCGGTACCGAGCATATCGGCGGTGATGTCAGCGACCTTCACGCCCAACTCGTCCAGGGCAGCCTGGCCACCGGTGAGGACGGCGATGTCCTCGAGAATGCGCTTGCGGCGATCGCCGTAGCCCGGGGCCTTGACGGCGCAGACGTTGAGGGCGCCACGGATCTTGTTGAGGACCAGGGTAGGCAGAGCTTCGCCGTCGATGTCCTCAGCGATGATGAGCAGGCCACGGCCAGCGCGCTGGACAGCCTCGAGAACGGGCATGATGTCCTGAACGCTGGAGATCTTCTGGTCGGTGATGAGGATGTACGGATCCTTCATCACGGCCTCCATGCGGTCGTTATCCGTGACGAAGTAAGCGGAGACATAGCCCTTGTCGAACTGCATGCCCTCGACGGTGTCGATGGTGATGTCGAACGTCTGGGAATCCTCGACGGTGATGACGCCGTCCTTGCCCACGACCTCCATGGCCTCGGCGATCTTCTCGCCGACCTCGGGGTCACCGGCAGAGATGGTGCCGACGGAAGCAATCTGCTCCTTGGTCTCGACCGGCTTAGCCTGCTTCTTCATCTCGGCGACGGCGGCGTTGACGGCCTTGTCGATGCCGCGACGGATGGCCAGCGGGTTGGCGCCAGCGGCGACGTTGCGCAGACCGTCGTTGACGATGGCCTGAGCGAGCAGAGTTGCGGTGGTGGTGCCGTCACCCACGGTGTCGTTGGTCTTGGTGGCAACCTCCTTCACCAGCTGAGCGCCCATGTTCTCGATGTTGTCCTCGAGCTCGATCTCCTTGGCGACGGAAACGCCGTCGTTGGTGATGGTCGGGGCACCGAACGTGCGCTGCAGCGCAACGTAGCGACCCTTGGGGCCCATGGTGACGGTAACGGCGTCGGCCAGAGTGTTGACGCCCTTGGCGAGCTTAGCGCGGGCATCGGTGTTGAACGTAATGTTCTTTGCCATGGTAGGTAATCCTCCAAAAGAAATGTGACTCGCGTCGCCGCTTCCGAGTCCTATGCGGCGGACGCGTTCAAAGACGAATCAGAGATTCTGACGAGACTAGGCCTCGACGACAGCGTAGATGTCGTCGGCGCGCATCAGCAGATACTTCTCGCCGTCGACCTTGACCTCGTTGCCACCGAACTTACCGTAGATGACAACGTCACCGACCTTGACGTCCATGGGGATGCGCTCACCCTTGTCGTTGACCTTGCCGGCGCCCACGGCAACGATGGTGCCGCGCTGCGGCTTCTCCTGAGCGTTGCTGGCGATGTACAGACCAGAAGCGGTCTTCTGCTCGGCCTCGTCGGGCTTGACCAGAACACGATCTGCAAGCGGCTTCAAAGACGACATGCTTGTCTCCTCCTTTTTGGGCCGCGTGGTTATGCCACGCGAATTAACCCTTTTTGTTTGCGTACGCGTTGAATGGTACCCACGAATGGCGGGTTATACAACACGGAGTCAAAAAATCTTATTTTTTGGCACTTAGATTTTCTGAATGCCGGGGGATAACTTAGCGATGGCTCCCGTGTGGCGCCGGAGGGGCGGGGCATAAGGTTTCCTGCTCGGGCAGTCCTGCTCGCACGAAGGCCACATTAAGTGGCCTTCGGCTCGTGCGGAACTCGCGATAAACCTTATGCCCCGCCCCTCCGGAGCCACACGGGAGCCAGGTTAACTAATTCGGTCCCGGCATTCAGAAAAGTCAGTGCAGCAAAATGGCGATGCGGATGGGGTTAGCGCTCGTAAATCAAGTTGCCTGCCAGGTAGGTGGCCTGAACCTTGGTGGCTTGGAGCTCTTGGGGGTCAACGGTGAGCGGGTTTTGGTCCAGGACTACCAGGTCGGCATACTTGCCGGGCTCCAAGCTGCCGAGGTTTTGCTCGTCGCCCGCTGCATAGGCGCTGCCCAGGGTGTAGTTGCGCAGGGCTGTTGCCGCATCGATGCGCTCGCTCGGCAACCAGCCGCCCTCGGGCCAGTGGCTTTTGGGGTCCTGGCGCGTGATAGCCGTGTAGAGCACGTCCATGCTGGTAACGGGCGTGATAGGGCTGTCGGTACCGAAGGCTTGGCGAATGCCGCGCTGCTTATAGGTTGCAAACGGCCACATGATGCGGCTGCGCTCCAAGCCCAGGTCGCGCTCCGGGCCACCCGGGTCGAGCGTGATGTGGCAAGGCTGGCTCGAAGCAACCACGTTGAGCTTGCGCAGACGATCGATGTCCTGAGGCAGCAAATTCTCCAGATGCTCGAGCGTGTTATGACCGTGCGGGGGCAGACCGTAGAGCTCTGCCGCCTCCTCAAAGATATCGAGCGCAGCATGGATGGCACCGTCGCCGATAACGTGGATGCGCACGGTGTGGCCACGCTCGGCTGCCGCCAGAGCCAACTTGCGCATGCGCTCGACAGGAACCGTCAGGCGACCCTGGTCGCCCGGGAAGCGCGGGTTGGTATAGGGCTCGGTGAGATATGCCGTGTGTTCACTCGACACGCCATCGAAGAACTGCTTAAAACCTGGCGCCGAAAGCAGCGCGTTGTTCGCGTAACGTACCTGGAGCTCTTCTAGACGCGACTGGTCATCCAGCAGCGTGGGGAACAGATGGGCACGAATGCCCAGCTTGCCGGTCGTCTGCAGTTTGTCGTAGACATCGTCGCGGATAAAATCGCAGCCCGGCATGGGCATGAGCGACATATCGCAGATCGAGGTAATACCCTGCTCGGCCATGCGCCTCATTTGATCGGCGTAGGCGCTTGCGATGCGATCTTCGCCCAGCCACTCAAGGCAGCGCGGCAACAGCTGCATGGCAGCCGCCTCGTGAGCAATGCCCGTGAGCTCGCCGTTTGCGTCTTTGTCGTAGCTACCGCCCGCTGGCGGCTCGCTGTCGCGCGTGACGCCGAGCGCCTCGAGTGCACGGCTGTTGAGCCAAAGCGTGTGCCCATCGCCCGAATACATAACGCAGGGACGATCGGGGAATGCCGCATCGAGCGACGCCTTGGTAGGATGCTCGGGCGGGTCCCAACGGTAGTCGCGCCAGCCCTGCGTCACAACCCAAGCGTCGTCGGGCAGGTCCTGGGAAAACTCGAGCGCGTGTTGCACCAGCGCCGCCTCGGACGTGCCCATATCCATGAGCATGTACGGCGAGGAGCCAACCGAGGTATGGAAGAAGTGCAGATGAGCGTCATGGAAACCGGGGCAGACAAACTGCTCGCCGTAGTCGAGAACCGGCGTGGCGGCGGGAGCGGCGGCAATCACGTCATCGGGCGCACCGACTGCGACGATACGGTCGCCTGCGATGGCAATCGCCAGCTCGCGGGCGGACTCGATGCCGTCTTGCGCGGTAAAGACGTTCTTGGAGCGGATAATCCGATCGATATGTTGCATGGGCATCCCCATTTCTGGCAAGAAATTCAACACCCCCGAGTGTACTCCCCCGCCCTTGCAACAAAACCGCAAGCGGCAAACGGCAGCTTTGCCAGGCCAAGTGGCAGGTGGCATACTGGAAAGAGCTTGTACGATTTTGCGATAAACCAGTAAGGAGCAAATCGACCATGACGAAAACCAAGGCACAGCAGATTATGGCGGCAACCGAGGTTCGCGCGGCTGACGACGTCACCGCAGCCATCCGAGATATCGCCGCCGAGTTTGAGCCCTACATCATCAAGCAGCGCCGGCACTTCCATAAGCACCCGGAGCTGAGCCTTGCCGAGGAGCGCACGACTTCTGACATCGCCAACCAGCTCGACGCCATGAATATCCCCTACGAGCGCCCCCTTAAGACGGGTCTGGTGGCGACCCTTCGCGGCACCGCGCCCGACGCCTATCGCGAGGACGGCACGCCGCGCCGCCGCATCCTGCTGCGTGCGGATATCGACGCCCTGCCCGTCACCGAGCAGACCGGCGAGGATTTCGCCAGCGTCAACGAGGGCTGCATGCACGCCTGCGGCCACGACTGCCACATCGCCATGATGCTCGGAACGCTGCAAATCCTGCGCCATATGACCGACGACATCCACGGCGAAGTCCGCATCGTCTTCCAGCCCAGTGAGGAAAACGGCCAGGGCGCCAAACTCATGATCGGCACGGGTGTGCTCGACGGCGTCGACGGCGCCTACGCCGCGCACATCTGGAGCGAGGTCGACGCCGGCACCGTAAGCTGCGAGCCCGGCCCGCGCATGGCCAATACCGACTGGTTCCGCATCGATGTCCGCGGCACCTCGTGCCACGGCGCCATGCCCCAGCGCGGTCACGACGCCGTTATGGTGGCCGCCGAGATCGTCAACGCCCTGCAGACCATCGTCTCGCGCGAGATCAGCCCCTACGAGCCGGCCGTCATCACCGTCGGCGAGCTGCACGGCGGCACCGCACGCAACGTTATCGCCGGCACGGCCTACCTCGCCGGCACGGTGCGTACCTACGGCGATTCGACCCACGAGGAAATGCCGGAGCTTATGCGCCGCATCGTGGAGCATACCGCGGCCGCCTTGGGCGCCGAGGCAGAGCTCACCGACTACACCATCGCCAACTACAAGGTCGAAAACGACGCGGCCTCGAGCGAGCGCTGCCGTCAGGCCGTAATTAAGTGTCTGGGCCCCGCCGGCCAAGGCCATTATCGCGGCACGCTCTCGGGCGAGGATTTTTCGGAGTACCTGCGCCGCGTACCGGGCGTGCTCGCCTTTGTAGGTACGCGCAACCCCAAGATTGGCGCCACGTACGCCCAACATTCCTGCTTTTACAAGATTGACGAGAGCGTGCTGGCCAAGGGCTCCATGGTTGCAGCCCAGTATGCCATCGACTTTTTGGCCGAGCCCACGCAAGAGGAGCTCGACGGCCCCGCGATTACCGCGGTCGCCGAAACCAATCCCGACTTGGCCGCCAAGCTGCGCTCTGCCAAGGCGACGACCGCCGAGGCTCGTGACGCCATCCATGATGCCCGCACGGCTCGCCATGCCGCAATCAAGGGCATCCACGAAGCCCGCGCCGCCGCTCGCCGCGAGGAGAAACACGACGAGTAGTCGTCACACCCATCCATAACAGCCTGGCTAAAGCAAAGCGGGGGCGGACGCGTCGAAACGTCCGCCCCCGCTCATCTGTCAAGCGTTATTTCTACCATTTCTGCCCCGTCCCCAAATGGCAGGCGGCATGCTACTCGTCCTGAGGGTCCTCGTCGGAACTTGACTCGGGCGCCGGCTCAGGTGCAGGTGCCGGCTCAGGCTCAGGCTCAGGTGCAGGCTCGGACTCAGATGCCGTCTCAGGCTCGGGCGCCGGCTCAGGCTCGGTCGGGGGAGCGGGTGCAGGTGCCGGCGAAGCATCCGGAGCACCGTAACCCGAAGGGGTGGACTTCTTCTCGAAGGGCAACACAAAAGTCAGGACGTCGTCCTTATCCTCATCGGCCCACTCGCTTGCATAGCGTGCGGCCCAATAGCCAACGGCACGGTGCTTGAGCATCTTGCCAAAGACCGTAAGAAATACGGTGACGAAAGCGACCAGCACCAAGAACAGCGCGAGCGTGACGCCGCCGCCGGTAACAATTGCCTCAATACCCGTAGGACGATAGTAGTAGCTATACATACCGACAGAGGCAATGGCGCCAAAGACGGCCGTCAAGATCCATGTGACAACGTTGGCGACCAGGCCCGTCAAAAACTCGGGAAGGAACGAAGCGCAGAACAGCTTGGTCTTGTTGTGCTTAAACGCCGCCCAGACCTTATCGAGCGAAAACGCGCTCTCGACACGCCCGGTCACCGCAAAGTGCATCACGGCGATGTCGGCGAGCATCTTAAAGAAGACACCCAGAATCGCCGAGGCAATTAGCGCCAGGACAAGCAGGCCGAGCGAACCGAACAGCGCAGCCTCGAGCGCATAAGAGCCGTAATAAGAATACGAGCCCGCGGCGCCAATTACCACGCCCTCCACCAGCGAAAGCACTACACCGATAACGGGAATGGCAGCGATAACCTCGAGCACGACCGAAATAACGCTCGAAAAGACTCCGAGACCAAACGACGTGGAACGCATCAGCGGACGATCCATGCCGTCATCGACCTTGAGCGACAGATCGCGGCCCCACTCGATACCGAAGCCGGAACCGCACACACTCGCAATGCAAGCTGCCAAAAAGCCGATGGCAGCCGCAATGCCGCCAATAACGGGAATAAACAACACGAGCACCGACACAACGCAAATCAGCGCCGGCAAAAACGCGATTTGGCATACACGCTGAAGCACGCCCGGAGTCTTAGTCATATCTTGGAACGCCTGAGCCACACAGCCCTTTGGCGCATTCGCCACGGGCGGTTGCGGAACAAACTGCTGGGGCTGAGGCTGTCCCTGGGGAGCGGGGCCAGCGGCACCGGCATTAGGAGCACCACACACGCCGCAGAACTTGTCGTTATCGCCCATGGGGGCGCCACACTGCGAGCAGAACATAGAATCATCCCTTCGTATCTTGAACAAATCACTTGGATCGCAAACGATGTCTTTAGCATCATTATTGCCCAATGTGGAGTCAAATACTCAAAGATGACCGATTTGCAAGATACACGGCGCCAGCAGGCGGTTCGTTGAATACGTCTGTGCTAGTTCGTTCCGCGGAAGCCCTTGCCGACAATCTCGGAGCTGTCGACGATCGTGATAAAGGCACCCGGATCGACCTCGCGCGCATAACGGCGCAGCTGCACGGCCTCGCGACGGCTCAGCACGCTCATGATCACCGTCACGCACTTGCCCGAGAAGGCACCGTAGCCGCGACTGATGGTCGCCGTACGGTTGAGATGCTTGACGATAAACTCCTCGACCTTAAGGGGCTCGGAGCAAATGATCGTGCAGACCTTACGAAGGTGAATGCTCTCGATAGCCTTGTCGACCACGAGCGTCTTGGCAAACAGACCGAGCACGCAGTACAGACCGACGCGCGGGCCATACAGGAAAGCCGCAATGGTCACGATGCCGATATCGACCAGCAACAGGGCACGGCCGATCTCGAGCGTCGTGCGGCGCTTGAGGATCATGGCAAGGATGTCGGTGCCGCCCGTCGAGGCGCCAATGTCAAAGACAATGGCACTGCCCAGCGCCGGCAAGATGACGGCAAAACACAGGTCGAGCCACATATCGCCCGTCATCGAAACATCCGTCGGAATGAAGAGCTCAAACAGCGAGACGTAGGCCGAAAGCGCAAACGAGGCAAAGACGCTCCAAAGGATTGCCTTGCGCTCCAAAAAGATAAAACCCAGGATGACCAGGACCGCGTTGATAATCCACATAAAGACGCCGACGGGCAGAGTCGGGAACAGCGTGGAAAGAATGACCGACACGCCCGAGGTGCCGCCGAAGGCAAAGTGATTGGGGGTTTTAAAGGCCACGATGGCGAACGCCGTGAGGACCAGGCCCAGATTGAGCTCGGCAAAAAAGCGCGGAAAGCCGGGCTCCTGGCTGCGCTTGCGGCCGGCGCGCTCGCCACGTTCGATATCCTCACGACCGACAACGCGCTCCATCGGCACCACCGGAGGACGATGCATCTCCTCGGCGGCACGCGACGCCGCCTCTGCCGCAGCGGCTTCAATCGCCCATGCCTTGCTTTCGGTCTCGTGTTCGTCGGCCATTACGGCAACCCCTCGTTAACAATTTGGAAACAATGCGCCCATTAGGGTAACGCGGAACGCGAAGATTGCAACCCTTAGTTAGACGAGCGGTATGCCCGCATCGGGGGCATACAAATAACGGCCGGCCGCACATACATCCGTGCGACCGGCCGTTTGACGTTTTCGCAGATAAAACCTGCCAAAACAAACCTGTCCCTTTTTGGAAGGTTATTCGTGCTGGCTGGTGCGGTGCTCGTACTCCTCGGGGGTGATGACATCCTCGATGCGCAGGTTGACGCCTGCCACCTCAAGGCCGGTCATCGCGGCCAGACGCTCGGTGACGCGCGCCTTAACGTCGTCAAAGATCGCAGGCGCATAGGCGCCGTACTCGATGATGACCGAGATGTTGACGACCACGCGGTTGTCATCGGTGACCTCAACCGTCACGCCCTTGGTCAGGTTCTCGGCACCAAACTGCTCCTGCACAAAGTGCATGAGGTTGCCCTTCATGCCCAGAACATGCGGCACCTCGCGGGTGGCCATGGCAACGATCTTCTCGATCACACCGTTGGAATAGGTCAGCGAGTCCTCGGACTCGTCCGCCTCCTCGTCCATCTCCTCGTTGTCCTCGTCCGTATCGGACTCGGCCTCGACGAGTGCCTCGTCCTCGAGCGTCACGTCCCCGGCATCGGCGACGGCCTCATTCGCCTCGAGCTCGGTATCGGCCACATCGACCTTCGTGTTAAAAGCCATGGTTCCTCCTTATGCCTGCCGCAGATGCGACAGTCGAATTCATATTAGCGGCCGCTAAACAGACGGCCGAAGAAGTTGACGATACCGTTCTCGCCGTCGCGAATCTGGCCGATCACGGCGCCGATCAGCACAAAGAATGCGATGACGAGCGTGTCCCACAGACCCAACGTAAGTACCAGCACGGCGAGGATAAAGCCTGCCAAGGCGCCGAGCGTAGTATTGGGGTGGCGCACGGCGTAGCTCCAGATAGCAGCGCCCGTACCTTTGATGAGACCCATGGCCTCGTCAAAGTCGTTGACGGCGCTGTCGTGCTGCTCGCCGGCCTCGGGCTTGGTGTCGGCGGACTCGCCTGCCGGCGTAGCGTTCTGGTCGATCGTCAGGCGCGGCGTGCGGGCGGTCTTGTCTTGATTGGTATCACTCACCGGAAACCTCCACGGTCTGGACGGTAGTCTTGGACGGCAAAAAACGGACGCGCGCGGTCGTGCCCGGCGTGCCGAGCATGGTGTCGCAGGCCTTCTCGATGCGCTGCTGCATCGAGGTGGCAAGAGCGGCAACGTCCTTGTCATCAAGCGCGATGGCCTCGACCTTAAAACGAACGCGCGACTCGTCGGAGCCTTGAACGCGTGCCTCGATATGCTCAACCATCACGCGATCATCGCGCTCTGCCGCGGCACGGGCGCACGAGGAAAGCGCTGCGAGCGTGACCTCGATATTGCGCTCCCCCGCCGGATGCACGCAGGACGGCTCGCGACGCGCGAACATCAGGCGGAAAAAACCGATGAGCACGCCAAGCGCCACGATAGCGGCACACACCGTAACGACGACGCGAGGCATGGCGTCACGCAGCAGCAGCATAAAGCGATACGTATACGGTCCCCAGAACTGGCAGACAAGCGTACCCAGCGCCACGATGGCGGCGGCAAGATACACGATCGCTAGGGCTCGTTTGAGTACGCGCACGCGCGCTCCCTTCAGGTTTCGGTCCACAGAATGCAAAACGGTTCGCATCATTATAAAAGAGCCGGGTCCGGTGCTATACGCACGCGGATCCGGCTCATCTATTCCACGAGGCTTGCATGCTCGCTTCATTATGCCCAGATATGCACGGCTTAACCCGTGCGGGCGCTACTCCTCCTCGAGGGCAGCGATGACCTCGTCGGTCATGTCCATGGTGCTGTAGACGTCCTGGACGTCGTCGAGCTCCTCGAGACGGTCGATGAGGCGCTGAACCTTCTTGGCGTCGGCGCCGGAGACCTCGGTCGGGGTAGTCGGGACCATGGTGGTCTCGGAACCCTTGACCTGGACGCCCTGCTCCTCGAGCGCCTTGGAGACAGCCATGACCTCGTTGGCAGTAGTCCAGACGATCCACTCCTCGCCGGCGTCCTCGTAGTCCTCGCCACCGGCCTCGGCGATGGCCATCATGAACTCATCCTCGTCACCGGCAGCACCGTTGGCGATCATGGTCTCCTTCTTGGCGTTCTCGTCCAGAATCTCCTTGGCGACGACGATCTGGCCCTTGCGCTCAAACTGGAAGGCGACGGAGCCGGAGGTGCCCAGGTTGCCACCAGCGTGGGAGAAGGCGGAACGGACATCGGCGGCGGTGCGGTTGCGGTTATCGGTCAGGCAGTCGACGTAGACGGCGACACCGGCGGGACCGTAGCCCTCGTACACGATGTTCTCGTAGACGGCGGCATCGGCACCCGAACCGAAGGCCTTGTCGATAGCGGACTTGATCTTGTCCTTGGGCATGGACTGAGCCTTGGCCTTAGCAACGGCAGCGGCGAGGCTGGCGTTGTTCTCGGGCAGCGGGTCGCCGCCGAGACGGGCAGCAACGGTGATGTTGCGGCTCAGCTTGGAGAAGAGGGCGGAACGCTTGGCGTCCTGCGCGCCCTTACGATGCTTGGTTGTGGCCCACTTAGAGTGTCCGGACATACGTGTCTCCTATCGGTTTCGACCTAAAGCCCAGCGCAGATGCTCGGGCAATATAAACAAACGTCGTTATGATATACCTACTGGCCTGCGAGATAAACCCCAAAATGAAGGCGTCGTGATGATACAGCCCCCTTGGTGCAAAGCAACCTGCCCCCTTTGCACCAAATTAGGACCAGAGGAGGTCGCTGCGGGTGATGGTGGCGCCGATGGCAAAGGGCATGCAGGCGATGACCGGATACAGGTAGCGCATGTAGGTCGAGCCGTTGCAGGGACCGATCAGGCACACGGCGAGCACGCCCAGCAGCGGCACCCAAATGGCCAGCCCGCGCCACGAATGACGACGTAGAAGATAGACCACCACGGCGATCATGATCCACACATAGGTGGCCGAGCTCATGGTGAGCGAGATAAACGGGATGCGTTGTACTGCCACGCGATACAGGTTGATCAGGTGGTCGCACCAGCGCACAACCTTGCTATCGACCGGATGGAAGTCAAAGTACTTGAGGTTATCGGGCTTCGCCATGATCTCGGCACTGCGCGCCGTGCTGTAGACCCATGCGTCGCGAGCGCTCGGATAAAAATACCCATAGTAGTTATTGATGAGCGCCGAGATATAGCACCCGGGGTCCTTTTTGAACATCTGGGCCCACACCTCAAAATAGGCCTTGATGTCCTCCTGCGAGGCGTACTCGTTAAAGCAATTTTTGACGGCGTCCGACTTATCCGGGTTGTAACGGCGGCCCAGATTCTCGTACTTGAGCACGCGGTCGATCACGGCACGCTCTTCGTCGGTCACCAAGCCGTCGCAAGGAGCCTCCACGATGGTGCCGTCCTCCTTAACCGTGGGGTTGACGCCCGAGTTGAGGCCGTCGTGCTTTTGGACGAAACGAGCCGTCTGCTGGAACGGAATCGAGAGGATTTCGCGCTTGGAACCAGGCGTGATGTCGTGCGCCGGCATAAAGACCTTAGTGAAGTACATGTTGGAGGCAAGGCAGAGTGCAAGCACCGCAAGAACTCCCACCCAGCGGAAACGCGGGATGGCGCCCGAAGGCGCAGCACCAGCCTGCTTGGCTGCACGATGAGCCACATGCGCGTCCCATGCGCAAAACGCCGCCGCGATTACGCATGCCACCAGGGGAAACACCAGGCCGCCGTTACGCAGAAACGTGGAACCCATGGCGCCCAGAGCGAGCAGCAGCCAGTCATGGCGCGCAAAGAGCACGGGCCTCTGTTCGCCCGCACGCTCGGCATTGGCATCGCGACGGGGCAGGCCGCAGGCCACGAGCTTCACGGTCTGCACCAACAGCACCAAAAACGCGTCGGTAAACAGCACATCTTTGGTAAGCAGAGCCGCATAGTTGGAGAACATGGGCATAAACACAAAGAACAGCAAGATCACGCCGCGGACCGGCAGGCTCACGCCCAGCTTGCGCAGCGACGAGATGGAATAGGCCATGCAGGCGGCCGTAATGACGAACTGGGCGCAGGTGTAGATGGCAAGACCTGCGTTGGCGCTATTGAACAGCGAAAGCCCCAGCTGGACGCACAAACCGATGATAGCCGTGTGCACCACGGGGTGATGTCCGTTGAGCAACACATTGGGATTGAGCAGACGCAGATAGTCACTCGTGCCATTGGGGTAGTTGAACCACTGGCGAATCTGCGCACCCGTATCTCCCATAAAAAGGCCAGGCAGCGAAGCGATGAGCGTGGGCGCCCAGGCGATCATAAGCACCAGGAAGGGCCCGGCAAAGGGATGGACCGAGAGCACGGCGTGAGCCACACGCCATACGCGGCCAAAGTGCGCTTCGGAAAACGGAATGCGCCGAGAGCTCAGCCAATCTAGACACTCAAAGGCGAGGTAGAAGGCAACGACCGCCAAGAGCATCCAGCCCGCGCCGCCTATCCAGGCGCAGATGATGCGGGCCTTGTCGCCGAGCACGATCTCGGCCGAATCGGTGAGGTCGTAGCTGCGGCCAAACACCATGCAGACGGCAAAGAACAGCGACGGAAGGATCACCGAGGGACGCCAAGCGTCGCCGCGGCCAAAGAACACGTAGCGAAACGGCAGCGTGAGCAGGCAGGCAAGCGCAAGCAGCATGACCGCGTCGGTATGGCCGGCAAACGAGAGGAGCACCTCGTAGCACACGTACAGCATGCCCGAGGCTTTGGGGTCAATCGCCAAGACTGCGTTGCTCGACACCGGGGCGGGATCGATGGAAAACGCCGTGGTCGCCAACAGCGCGAGCAAAAATGCGATGAGCGTCTGCTTGGCGGGGTAGCGCTTAAACCAGACGATGCGGGCAGCGTCGCGCGCAGCCGTTGTGGAGAGGTCGGAATCCTTCACAGTCCGAAAGCCTTTCTAGAAACCTATCAAACTCGGCAAGACCACCACAAAGGTGCCTGTCCCCTTTGTGGTGGTTTTGGTGGTTAGGCGTCCAGGTAGACGCGCTGGGGCCGATTGCGGTGTCGGGCGAAGATGATGAGCGCCAGACCGGCGATCACGAGCGGCAAACTCAGCAGCTGGCCCATAGTGATGACGCCTCCCAGCAGATAACCCAACTGGGCATCGGGCACGCGCACGAACTCAACGAGAAAGCGGACGATGCCGTACCCCATCACGAACACGCCCATAAACGTACCCTGGGGCAGTAGCGGCTTTTTGCGGCTGAGTACCTGCAAAATACAGAAGAGCACGACGCCCTCAAGAATCGCCTCGTAGAGCTGGGAGGGATGGCGCGGCATATCGCCCGCGGTGCCGCCAAAGACCACACCCCAGGGCAGATCAGTCGGCTTACCCCACAGCTCACCGTTGACGAAATTGGCACAACGGCCCAGGCACAGGGCCAGCGGGGCGCCGATCACGGCAAGGTCGGCGATGGTCCAGGCGTCGAGCTTATACATGCGGCACACGATGATGCCGCCCAAGATGCCGCCCACCAGGCCGCCGTGGAAGCTCATACCCCCCTCGTTGGTGGCAAAGATTTCGAGCGGGTGGGTCCAATAGTAGCCATCGCCGTAAAAGACGACGTAGAACAGGCGCGCGCCGATGATGAGACCAAAGACCGCGCCGACCACGACGCTCGTCAGGTCATCGATCGTGATGTCGAAGCCCCAACGACGCTGCGTGCGGTACATAACAACCGCTGTGAGCAGGGCGCCGACCACATAGGCCAGACCGTACCAGTAGATGGTGATGGGGCCCGCCGAGATCGCAACGGGGTCAAGCATATGGTAGAGGTCGTTGAGCATATCGATCCCCTGCTCCCTACATACAAATGCGGCCGCGGTCCTTGTGCTCGCAGCCGCATATCTGGGCGTAACGTCTATGCGGAGCGTACCGTCCGCAGCTTTCGCATCTTAGAACGGCGCGTACTCGTCGTACAGGTCCTCGGCCTCGCCGGAAGCATTGACCTGCTCGACGCGGGTAACGCCGGGCACGTGCTCCTTCAGGATGCGCTCGATGCCCATGGAAAGGGTCAGCGAGCTCATGGGGCAGCCGGCGCAGGCGCCCTGCAGCTCCAGCTTGACGACACCCTCGTCGTCGACGCCCACATACTCCATATCGCCGCCGTCGGCCTGCAGGTTGGGGCGAATCTCTTCAAGAACCTTCTTAAGCAGCTCTTCGTTAACAGCCACAGGGGCTCCTTTCTCACAATAACGCGGGCACGCCCGCGGACAGAAGCTATGTTACTACAGCCATGTACCCGCTCACGAGCCGTCCATGCGCGCAGACGCGACTTTCACGAGTAGTCAATTTGGGACGGGGCTCTTTGAGCTGCGTTCGTCGTCAGATAGCGACAACGCATATTACTGTTGAGCCTGTCCCCCGGTACCAATCTGGACATCGACGATGACCTGGCGGTAGCTGATGCCGCAGGAGTCGAGAATGCGGCGGCTGATACGGCCGTCATCGGTGTCGGCATACTTATTGTCCAGGTAGACAACCTCGCCTACACCTACCTGCGCCAGGATCTTGGCACAGTCGTGGCACGGGAATAGCGTGACGTAGACCGTGGAACCCTCAAGGTCTTTGAGCGAGCCGCGGTAGTTGAGCACGGCGTTGGCCTCGGCATGCACCACGTAGTTGTGCTTATCCTGCAACGGGTCGTCGCTCGTGCCCCACGGGAAAAAGTCGTCGTTGAGCGCCGAGGGCGTACCGTTGTAGCCCACCGAAAGGATGCGGTGGTTGGTGTTGGCGATGCACGCGCCCACCTGCGTGTTGGGGTCCTTACTGCGGCGCTGCGCGGCGATGGCCACGCTCATAAAGAACTCATCCCAGCTAATGACGTCGCGGCGCTTGCCCGACGCGGTTTGATGAAGATCGTCCGACATGGCAGACACCTCCGAAATCGCAATAGTTTGACCCATTGTAGCAGGTGAAAGGTAGGGGCGCTTATCCCACCAGCCCCCCGCCCTACGCGCGGCGGGGCTTTTGGTTGATGTGGTAGAGCTCGGCGAGACCCCGCAGCGTCAACGCGTCATCGACCGTCAGGCTATGGCCGACCAGCGCCGCAAGTGCCTCGGCATCGTCGCCGGTAATGACGATGGGCACATCACCCTCCCCCGCGGCCTTGGTCGCGCGCATCTCGGCAAGCACCATGTCGAGCATGCCGTCGATGCGGGCCACCTCGCCCAGAACCACGCCCGAGCGCATGGCCTCGCGCGTGTTGCGGCCGATGACGTGTGTCGGCGCCGAGGGCTCAACCTGAGGCAGGCGCGCTGCTGCCGCCGAAAGCGAGCGGGCGCCGAGCGCCAGACCGGGCGCGATGACGCCGCCGACAAAGGTGCCGTGCGCGTCGATCACCTCGATATTGGTTGTGGTGCCCAGGTCGATCACAATGCACGGCGAGCCGTAGACGGCGCGGGCAGCCACGGCGTCGGCGATGCGGTCGGGACCAATCTCGGCCGGGTCATCGTAGTGCACGGGTATGCCGGTCTTGAGGCCCGGCCCCACGGTGAGCACGCGCCCCGTGCAGGTACGGGAAAGTGCCGCCTTCCACGGGCGCTCGAGCGCCGGGACCACGCAGCTCAGCACGGCCGCGGCGGGTACGAGCACACCCGGCATGCCCGCATCGGCCGCCAGTGCGGCCATGACCTGCACGAGACGCATGCGCGCCTCGTCTGCTGTGATGCTCGACGGCGCGGTGATCTCGCACGTCGCAAGCGGACATTCCTGCGCCGCGGCCGAATCCTCGGCAAACAGGCCAAAGCGAATGAACGTGTTGCCCACGTCGACCGTCAATATATATGCGCACCCATTAAGCATCGTCGGCGCTCCTTTCGTCTGCCCAGCAGTATATCGCCTACCTAAACCAGTCATCCCAAAATGACTAGCTTGCGGCTATACTGGTGCGCGGTCGCGCGCGAGCTCACGCGGCGGCCCTTGGTAACCCGACTTCCCGCGCCGTATCCGTAGCGGCGCTCCCGGGGGAAGCGGATATACGCAAAGGAGTTCTATATGAGCAATCCCTCGAACCGCGCCTCGATGCGCGGGCAACTCACGCTGCGCGGCGTCGTCATCGGCGTCCTTGGCTGCGTGATTATCACGGCAAGCTCGGCTTACACCGCCCTCAAGATGGGCGCACTCCCCTGGCCGATCGTCTTCGCTGCCGTCATCTCGCTGTTCTTCCTTAAGCTCATGGGCAACGCCAGTCTCAACGAGGCAAACGTCACCCACACCATCATGTCCGCAGGCGCCATGGTCGCCGGCGGCCTGGCGTTTACCATCCCGGGAGCCTGGATGCTGGGCTATGCCGACCAGATCAGCTGGCTCGACATGTTTATCGTGGCACTCGCCGGCACCATCCTGGGCCTGCTGGCCACGGCACTCATCCACCGTCACTTTATCGTGGACGCCGCGCTGGAGTTCCCCACCGGCAACGCCGCAGCTCAGACCCTGCGCGCGACCGAGGCCGGCGGCAAGACCGGCAAGCAGCTCTTTGGCTCCATGGCCATCGCCGGCATCTACAGCGTGCTGCGCGATGCTCTGGGCATTGTGCCCAGTATGCTGTGCACGCTCAACATCCCTGGCGTGACCTTTGCCATCTACAACTCGCCCATGCTGCTGTCCATCGGCTTCCTTGTGGGCTTCGCCCCGGTCGCGTTCTGGTTTGCCGGCGCGCTGCTGGGCAATTTTGGCATCATCGTGGGTGGCACCGCTGCCGGTCTGTTTGACGCTATGACCGCACAGGGCATTGTTAAGTCCCTGGGTATGGGCCTCATGATGGGCTTTGGCGTTGCCGTCGTCCTCAAGGACATCTTGCCGCAGGTCGCCGGTATCGTCCGCGGTCTTGCCGCCGACAGCTCCACCGACACCGACGAGCAGTCGCTCATCTCGGGCTCCCTTAAGCTCGACGCCGGTATCATCGGCCTGGGCGCTGCCGCCATCGCCGTGATCATCGCCATCGTGCTCGACCTTGGCCCCGTTCCGGCCGTCATCGTGACGCTATTCACCTTTGTCACCACCATCATGAGCGCGCAGAGCTGCGGCCAGACGGGCATCGACCCCATGGAGATCTTTGGCCTCATCGTCATGCTCATCGTTGCCGCCTTCGCGCAGCTCGCTCAGGTCAAACTGTTCTTTATCGCCGGCATCGTAGCCGTGGCGTGCGGCCTTGCGGGCGACGTCATGAACGACTTTAAGGCCGGCGCCGTGCTGGGCACCAACCCGCGCGCGCAGTGGGTCGGCCAGGCCATCGGCGGCATCGTGGGCGCCCTGGTCGCCGCCGCCGTCATGGTCGCGCTCGTCACCGCCTACGGCCCGGACGCCTTTGGCCCCGACAAGAGCTTTGTTGCCGCGCAGGCAAGCGTCGTCGCCACCATGGTCTCGGGCATCCCGAGCGTGCCGTGGTTCGTTGGCGGCTTTATCGCCGGCATCGTCATGTACTGGCTCGGCATTCCGGCCATGATGATCGGCCTGGGCGTGTACCTGCCGTTCTACATGTCACTCACGGCATTCCTGGGCTCCTGCGTCAAACTCGCCTACGACAAGTGGTCCGCCCACCGCGACGCCACCGCTGGTCTTTCTGACGAGGAGAGGGCTGCCAAGGACGCCGCCTTCCAGGAACAGGGCCTAGTTGTCGCCAGCGGCCTGCTCGGCGGCGAGTCCATCGTCGGCGTTATCCTGGCGTTTGTCTCCGTGGGCTTAAGCCTGCTGGGCTAAGCTGAGCAGCTGCTCGACAGCAACCATATTGCCTACGGCTTGCCCGGTCGGTAGCTTTTGCGGCTGCCGACCGGGCTTTTTGATATCGAAACAAAGAAAGGCCGGCGCGCTGCGTTTAACAGCGCGCCGGCCTTATCGTTTGGCTAACGAGACGGTCCCGTTATGAATTGAAGTTCGTTGCAGAAACTACGCTCGAAACGCTACATCTGCTTGCGACGACGATCGCTCAGCGTCACACCAGCGGCCACGAGGGTGATACCGCCGATGACGAACACCTCGCCCGCAAGAGCGGAATTGTCGCCAGTCTGGGCGAGCGCGGCCGACGTTGCCTTCTTCTTGGCGACAGGAGCCTTTGCAGCAGCCTGCGCAACCTGAGCCTTGGCCTGCGGCTCAGCCTTGGGATGATACTTGTCGTACTCGGCCTGAGCGGCAGCCAGGGCATCCTTGGCATCGCCAAACTCGGCAAGCGCGGCGGCATAGGCGTCGTTGGCATCGGACAGCTTGGCATCGGCATCGCCCAGGGCAGCCTTGAGACCAGCGGCGGCATCGACGGCGGCCTTATAGCGAGCGTAGGCAGCATTCAGCTTGACCAGCTTCTCGTTGCCCGTCGTGCCCGCGGCAAGGGATGCCTTGTGGTCGACAGCCTCAAGATCGGCCTTGAGTGCCTCGTCGTTGGCAAGCTCGGCCTTGGCCTTGAAGATATCGAGGTTCGCATCGACGACGGCCTCGTTGGCGGCCTCGAGCTGCTTCTGGGCATCGGTGACACCGGCGACGGCAGCGTCATAGGCGGCCTTGGCGTCGTCGACCGCCTTCTGGGCGCCGGCGAAGCGCTCGAAGGCCTTGTTTGCGCGGGCCAGTTCGCCCTCGGCAGCCTTGGCCTTGGCCTGCGCGCCGGACACAGCCTGCGCCTTGGCGGCAACCGCCTGCTTGGCGTCCGAAAGAGCAGTCGCGGCCTGGACATCTGCGGCCTGGGCCTTGTCTACACCAGCCTGGGCGGCATCGTCGGCCTTCTTTGCCTCGTCAAGCGAGCCCTGCTTATTCGCAAGGTCCGCCTGGGCGGCATCGCGCTTGGCGGCAAGGTCCTTGACCGAAGCCGTGGCATTGTCATACGCCTCGTTGGCCTTATCGGACTTTGTCTTGGCGGCGTCGCGGGCGCTGCGAGCCTTCGCCTTGTGAGCAGCGGCCTCGGCTGCCTTCGTCTTGCTGTCAGCAAGCGTGGCGTTTGCCTTATCGAGAGCTGCCTGGGCAGTAGCGGCCTCGGACTTGGCGGCATCGAGGTTCTGCTTGAGGGACTCGATGTCGATTCCGCCGAGTGCGTCCTTCGCGGCGTCGTATGCCGTCTTCGCGGCGGCGGTGCCGGACTTGGCCTTCTCGTACTCACCCTTGGCGGTGTTCACGTTCGTGTCGGCCGCGGTATAGGCGTCGCGTGCGCTTTCTTGCTTATCCAATGCGTTAGAATAAGCCGTTCCGGCAGTCCCGAAGTTCTTCTGTGCCTCTGCCAACTTATTCTGAAGCTGCTTCAGCTGCTCCTTCTGCTCCTGAGTGCCGCCTGCATTGTAGGCGGAATCGATATAGTCGGTGACGAGCTTCTTGAACTCGGAGACAGTGAAGTCCTTCTGCCCCGTGCTTCCACTATAGTCGAAAATGGTTACCTCGGAATCGGTGTTCTTACCGCTACCGGTTGCGATGCCGATAGCCTTCGCACCGGCATCGATGATGTTGAGATAGTGTCCGCACTCATGGTAGATGCTGTTGTAGTGCTGGTAGATATAGTAGGAATCATATCGGTGGCTGCCGAGTTCGTCGCCATACTGTGCAACGTACTTATCGAATGCCTCTTTCTCCTGGGTGTAGAGACCGGTATATGGCCAGCCGAGGGTATCCTCGGTTTCGCCTCCGGTGTATGCTCCGCCGCCGCCTGCAAGGTTCTCACCTTGATCGAAATAGCAGTTCGAGTGTCCCCAGATGTTCGATGAATATGATGTATTAAGTGCGGCTGCCGCAGTCATGCGGAGGCTGACGCTGAGCTCCGACTGGCCGTTCGCCTTGCGAAGGTTGTTCTGGGTATCGAGGTAGGTCAGGGCGTTGCGCATCTGCTCCAAGGAAAGCGGATTGGTGTCGCGAGACATGTCCTGATCGACGTACTTGTCATACCAGTCCTGTTTATCCGTCGTCCCCATGAGCATCGATACGGCAGTGCTTGCATTCGACTTCTGCGTTGCTGTGAACTGGGTGCCGCCGATGATGTAGTTCATGAAGCCGAACATACCCTGACTGATGACTTCCTGGTCAACGGTCATGTTGGACTTTAGGTCTGCAATCTGCTGCTCAAGAGCCTCAACCTGGGCATTAGCAGCGTCATAAGCCTTTTCCGCGGCGTTCGAAGCGGCGCATGCCGTCTCCCACTCGCCGCGTTTCTGCTTGCGAACTTCGACAAGCTTATCGTACTCAGCCTTCTTGTCGGCCTCGGTCTGCTGGGCCTGCTCGTATGCCGTCTTCGCGGCGTCACGCTTACTGGCCGCGTCCTTGTACTCCTTGTTTGCCGCATCGTATGCAGACTGGGCAGATGCCACAGCAGCGTTGGCGGCGTTGGCCTTCTCCTGCGCGGCGGTGACGGTAGTCTGCGCAGCCTGCAGGTTCGCCTGTGCGGTGGCGTCTGCAGTCGTCGCGGCATCGAGCGCGGCCTGCGCGGTCGCGAGCTCGCTGGCGGCAGTGACCTTGGCAGCCTCGAGCGCGTTCAGGTCGATACCCGTGCCCGAGGTCGCGGCATCGAGCGCGGCCTGCGCCTGGCTGAGCTTCTGCTGGGCGTTATCGCGCGCGGTGGTTGCGGTTGCGAGCGCAGCAGCAGTCTCCTGCTTCTTGGCCTGGGCGGAAGTCAGAGCGGCCTCGGTATTCTGCTTTTCCTGCTGGGCGCTGGCCTCGGCAGCCTTGGCCTGGTCCAGATTGGCCTGTGCAGTAGTAACGGCCTTATTGGCGTCATCGAGCTTTGCCTGCGCGTCCTCGACGGCCTTCTTGGCGGCCTCGTACTCGTCCATACCCATGGCCTTGAGCTTGGCTTGGGCATCATCGAGGGCCTTCTTGGCCTCATCCTGCTTTGCCTTGGCGTCCTTGAGCGCCTGGGTCTTGTCCTCGACACTCTTGTTGGCCTGATCGAGCTGATCGTTCAGGTCGCCCAGCTTCTTCTGCTGCTGCTCGGTCTTTTCGACAGCGGCTTTGAGCTCGTCAATCTTCTCCTGAAGCGCGGCTACCTCGGCCTCGTTCTGCTCGGCGGCGTTATCGGTCACGGCCTGCAAGGCCTGATTCTTTTGCTGCTGCGCCTGCTTTTGAGACTGGCCTGCCGCGTCGGCCTTCTTCTGGGCGGCATCGTAGGCGGCCTGAGCGTCCTTGAGCTGCTTTGCCGACTCCTCGGCCAGCTGGGCAGCCGTCTTTACGACCGCTTGGTTACCGGCGGCAACGGTATTCTCTACAGAACTACCCCCCCCCTGAACAGAATCGCCGTTATCGGTTGACGGTGCGGCGATTGCCGCCAGCGGCGACATGAGCGGCTGAGCGATGAGGCCCGCCGTCAAAACGGTTGCGACGGCGCGGTTAGCAACGCCCTTGACGTTGACAGTCTTGGCCCGAGGCTCAAAGTGTTGTGGACTGTAGTTTGCCATGGCTTTCTCCCTTTGACACGGATGTATCCATACGTATCAAACGGTAGCTGCCGATTTTTGAATTCTGTTGCGCAACATTGGCGACCAGCGTATTTTTTGAAATTCACGCTCTCGTGCTTCACAGTTTCGTCACATTTGAAGGAACTGGTGCATCATATTCTCGCGGGATGGAATTGAGCCTGTGATTTGCATTTGCTCCCGCGTCATCCGCCCTATCGGATTCCGCATCCAACAGACACCCCGCCCGCCACGGTGTAGAGTTAGGACAACGGGCGCGTTGCGCGGACCGCGCTGGAACGAGGTGGACATGGAACTCGACAAACAACAGATCAAGCGACTACGCGAACGCCATCACCGGCGCCACGGCATCCGCCCTGCTCATAGCGAGGCCACGGAGAACGCCACCCGCTTCCTAAAGCGCGCATTCAACATTCGCGAGGGTCGCGCACCCTACCACGTGATCCGCAAGCGCTTTGTAAACGGGGCGCGTCTGACCGGCTCGCACCTGTGCATTCTCATCATCGCCATGCTCATCGCAAGCATCGGCCTCGATATCGACTCGGACATTGCCATCGTGGGCGCCATGCTCATCTGCCCGCTCATGGGCTCGGTTCTTGCCATGGCATATGGCATCGCCACGCTCGACCGCGAGATTACCGTCGAAGCCGTCGCCGGCCTTGCGCTGCAAATGGCCTTTTGCCTGGTCACGTCCACGCTGTACTTTAAGCTCTCGCCCCTTGGCACCACCACGGCCGCCATCATCGACAACTCGACACCCACCGTCTGGGACCTTACCGTCGCACTCGCAGGCGGCTTTGCAGGCGGGCTGGGCAACTCGCGCGACCAGGAACCCGCCACGCTCATCGCCGGCGTGGCCGTGGCGACCGCGCTCATGCCGCCTCTGTGTGCGGCGGGCTATGGCATCGCCATCGCAAGCGGGTCGCTGTTTCTCTCGGCGCTTTACGAGTTTGGCATCAACGTGGTCTTTATCGCACTCGCGGCCGAAGCCGTATTACTTATCTTGCGCGTGCCGCTCAAGCGCGACCTCAACGGCGACGGCATTGTAACCGCCGAAGAAAATGCCGAGGTCGACGAGCTATCGCGCAAGGTGCGCCGCCGCATCATTGTGGGTACGGTAGTCTTTGCCATCCCCTGCATCGTTATGACGGCGGGGTCTATTGGCTCGGCGCAGACCGGCGTGCAGGACGGCTACGGTGTCACCGAAACTACGCGCGAACTTGCCGCGGTGCTGCCGGGCTTTAAGGATTACACCGTCGCCGTCGAGACCTCGGCTACCGAAGGCGAGGAGGAGGGCGTCGTCGAGCGCGAGGTTGTCGCCCACGTGACGACAAGCGAGGCACTCGGGGCGCACGACCGCCACGTCGCCCACAAGCTCATAGACCTCAACGTACCCGAACTCGATCGCGTGGAGTTCGATGTGAAGTGATGCAGAGCGCGGGATGAATGCTCGCACGGACGCAAGTTACGACGAGGCGCAGGTGCGATACGGACACGAGCAAATAGCGGGGTGCAGTTCACACCCGCGCCCCGCTCGCTTTTTTATTGCCGTGAATCAACTGTCCGAATCGACCTCGCCAGACTCCACCGTAAACGCCGGATCGGTGCTCACAAGATAAAATCGGGTCACCTTAGTATTTCTAATTAGGTAAATCTGCCCTTGATTGCGTCGGCGCGATATATATGCAACGTGAACCGTGCCGAATTCTTCGCCGTTTTCCTTCTTTAATATCAGGATGTTGGGGTCATCCGTACGCTTAAACTGCCCGTCAACGCAGCTGCCGTCTTTGTCGACCAGTTGCCACCGATGGTTATCCTCTTCAAGAAAGGCCAGGGTTTCCAGACTCGTCTTGTCGTCCCGATAGTAACCGTCAATGGCAAACCCTTCGGAAGCGCATTCCTGCATATAGGACGTTTCTCGGCTTATAGCAAACAGCCCTGTAGCGCCCAGGAGCACAGACAGGCAGACCACTGCAAGGGTTATCGAAATAGCACGGCGACCCATGTTAGCCCAACCGATAGTTGTTTAACGGAGCGCGAAACATACCTGGAACCTCCGATGTCAGGGGGAACGTCGCCAGCAGGCTAGCGACAGCCATATGTTTCTAACATCAAACCATATGGCTGCCACTCGCGGAGGGGGCATCGGCGAACGGCGTGTTTTCATACTCCATTGGTCAAACCTAAGCGCAGCGCTACAGCTCGTACTTGTACACGCGGTAGATGTACTTCTCGGCTTCCATTTCGTAGGCGGCGATGGGCAGTCCATAGCGATCGTACTCGGCAAAGGTCTTGGCCATGCCCGATGCCACGAGCGTGCTATTCGAACCGCCGACGCGCTGCGCACTGCTCACATAACCCGAGAACGGCACTGCGATCTGGTCCACAAGCTCGTAGGTGCGCGCGGCCTCGTCCACCGTAAAGAAGCGCCCAAACGAATGCGTTCCCTTGCTGTAGTCGGTCACCACCGCGGCGCCCAGCTGGCCCCAGTCGAACTTGGGATAGCGCTCGGTCGCACCAAAGTTGTTGTCGTATAGCAGCACCTGGTAGCGACCGGTTGTTACCGTATCGTCGTTTGGCAAATAGGTCACACTGTGCTGGCCCGCATTGAGCGAAAAATCGCCCTGAGCTTGCAGCAGCTTGTCCTCAAAGCCCGAGCCGGCCCATTGCCGCTCCTTTCTATTTCTGGGTCCATCTTCTCACTGTTGGCGGCCGAAAATGATCCGTTTTCCTCCGTCCCCGAGAGGTCATTTTTTAGTACTTGAAGAAACCCTCGCCCGAGCTTTCGCCCAGCTTGCCTTCGTCGAGCATCTGCTTGAAGACGGACGCCATGGCCTTAAAGTTGTAGGGCATCATCATCTTCTTGAGCAGCGGGCTCACCAGGCCCGGGACCTTCTGATACTGCATAACGATGTTGTACGCCGTCTGGATGCCCACGGTGTCGAATACGCGGAACGGGCCCTTGGGAGCGCCAGTGCCGCGCGTCCACGCGAGGTCGATGCTCTTGGGGTCGCTGACGCCCGAGACGTACAGGTCCAGGCCCGAAAGCAGCCACGGCACCAGCATGGAGTTGAGCAGGTAGCCGTTCTTTTCCTTGTTGACGGGAAGCGCCAGCATGCGAATGTCGTTGGCGAAGTCGACGAGCTCGTCGAAGTAGCGCTTGTCAGTCTGGTCCTGAGCCATGACCTCGGTCATGTTGTTCTTCCAGATGGAGTTGGCAAAGTGCAGCGACAGGTACTTCTCGGGGCGGCCAGTGTACTTGGCAAAGGTGCTCGGTAGCAGCGTGGAGGAGTTGGTCACGACGACGGTCTTTTGCGGGAGAACCGGGGCGAGCTTTTTGTAGAAGTCGATCTTTGCCTGGGTATCCTCAGCCATAGACTCGATGACCAAATCGGCGTCGGCCACTGCCTTGGCAAGATCGAGCTCTAGCTTGAGTGTGGAGTAGGCGCGCTCAACGGCGGCGAGTGCCGCCTCTTTGTCGAAGGGCTTGCCGCTATCGGCGATACCGGAGCACCACTCGCCCGTGCCGTCCGCCATACCCTCGATTGCCGCGATGTACTCCTCGCGCACATGATCGA
Organism: Collinsella sp. CLA-ER-H8; assembly: GCF_040092335.1. Classification (NCBI taxonomy): domain Bacteria; kingdom Bacillati; phylum Actinomycetota; class Coriobacteriia; order Coriobacteriales; family Coriobacteriaceae; genus Collinsella; species Collinsella sp. CLA-ER-H8. Next base: position 210,428 of record NZ_JBBNLU010000002.1, read on the forward strand.
TCTTGGGCTGGGTGCGGCCGATGCTGCCCTCGCTGCGCAGCCAAATCGTTACATCAAAGCCGCAGTAGGCAGCCTGAAAGGCAATCTGGCTTCCCAGCACGCCACCGCCGGCGACGCAAACGGTCTTGTAGCTCATGGGACGGTCCTCTCTTACGTAATTCCATAGATGTGTATTTATTCAACCGTAAGGAGGACGCGCGCTGGGGGTGGGTTCTATAAACGGACGGTAATTTGCGGTGAACAGCTACACCTGTTCATTAACTCAGGGTTCCATGTCCAGCAAAAACGGGTGGTAGCCGATATGTCTACCACCCGCTTGTCTCATATCTAGCCCATAGCAGGCAAGCTACTTCTTAATGCCGCGTCCAAGGCGCTCAGCGACCGACGCCACGGCACTCTCGTCGACCGAGCCACAGCTCACGCAGCCATCATGGGCACGCATCTGGCCGGTGACCTCGTCCATCGCGAGCGGCGCCACCTTCTCGAGCTTAAAGCCCTTGCCGGCGCGCATGTTCTCCTTGGCCACGCTAATCATGAGCTTAATGCGGTTGAGCTGGTTGACCTCGGATGCACCGGGGTCGTAGTCCACCGCGACGATGTTGCTCTCGGGATGTTGGCGGCGCAGCTCCTTGATCACGGCCTTGCCCACCACGTGGTTGGGCAGGCACGCGAAGGGCTGCGTGCAGATGATGTTGGGCGCACCGTGATCGATCAGGTCGAGCATCTCGGCCGTGAGCAGCCAGCCTTCGCCCATGTTGTTGCACACCGAAAGCACCGTACGGGCCTTGTCGGCCATGGTGCCGATGCGCTCGGGTGCCTCGAAGCGGCGGGACTTTTCGAGCATCTCCTCCACCGGCGTACGCATCCAGTCCACGAGCTTGATGAGCGCCTGCATACCAGCGCGCGTAGTGGCAGAGCTTCCCAGCTCGTCCTTCTGCAGCTCGGCGTTGCTCATGGAGTACAGGAAGAAGTCGAGCAGGCCCGGCACCACGGCCTCACAGCCCTCGCGCTCGATAACGTCGACCACGTGGTTGTTGGCCGTGGGATGGAACTTGACCAGGATCTCGCCGACCACGCCCACGCGCGGCTTGGTGCCCTCGCCCGCAAGCGGCATGGTGTCGAACGCGCGGATGGCCTCGCGGCACAGCTTGGTGTAGTTGTGGCGGTTGAACTTGGGCGCCAGTTTGCGGGCGCGCGCCATGTACTCCTCGTAGAGCGCGTTGGCGGCGCCGGGCGTGGCCTCATACGGGCGGCAGCGGTAGAGCATCTGCATCATCACGTCGCCAAAGAGCACCGCGTACACGGCCTGCTTAAGCAGCGCCGGCGTAATCTTAAAGCCGGGGTTGTCCTCGCCGAGCGCCACGGCCGAAAGCGAGATCACCGGGATCTCGGGGTGGCCGCTCTCGCGCAGGGCCTTGCGAATGAGCGCGATGTAGTTGGTGGCACGGCAGCCACCGCCGGTCTGGCTGATAACCACGGCCGTCTTAGACAGGTCGTACCGACCGCTCTCGATGGCCTCCATGATCTGGCCCGTCACCAGGATCGACGGATAGCAGATGTCATTGTTCACATAGCGCAGACCGGCCTCGACGGCATCGTGATCAGTCGAGGGCAGCAGCTCCAGGTTGTAGCCGGCACCACGGAACACCTCTTTGACCAGATCAAAGTGGATCGGCGCCATCTGCGGGCACAGGATGGTGTAGCCCTCGTCGCGCATCTGCTCGGTGAAGGGTACCTTGGGCCACGCGGTCGACGCGCTCTCACGCTGGGCCTCAAACGTGTACTTGCGGCTCGCGAACGCGGGGGCATCCGTGGAGGGCGCCACCGGCGCGGCGTCACCCTGCTCGTAGGCCTCGCCCGCGGCCGTGGCCTCGGCCAAGCGCTCGGCCTCCTGGTCCTTGAGCGCTGCCATGAGCGAGCGGATGCGGATGCGCGCGGCGCCCAGGTTGGACACCTCGTCGATCTTGAGCACGGTGTAGATCTTGCCGCTGGCCTCCAGAATCTCCTGCACCTGGTCGGTGGTCAGAGCGTCCAGGCCGCAGCCGAAAGAGTTGAGCTGGATCAGGTCCAGGTCGTTGCGCATCGTCACAAAACGGGCGACGGCATACAGGCGGCTGTGGTACATCCACTGGTCGACGACGCGAATCGGACGCTCGGGCTTCACCAGGTGCGCAAGCGAATCCTCGGTAAAGACCGCAAAGCCAAAACTCGAAATAAGCTCGGGCAGGGCGTGGTTGATCTCGGGGTCGTTATGGTAGGGGCGACCGGCGAGTACGATGCCGTGGCCGCCGTGGTCCTCGACCCACTTAAGAGCCTCCTCGCCCATGGTCTGGATATCCTCGTGGAAGCGCGCATCGGCCTCAAAGGCAGCGTTGACGGCGGCATCGACCTCGGAGCGCGTGATCTTGGGTCCACGCACGCGACCGCGACCGGCCTCAGCATCGGCCACACGGTCGACGGCGAGCACCTGGTACAGGCGGCGCTTGAGCTCGGTCTTGTCGTGATAGGGCACAAACGGATACAGGAACTCGATGTTCTGCTCGCGAATCTCGTCGATGTTGAGCGCCAGCGCCGTGGGGTAGCTCATGACGATGGGGCAGTTGTAGCAGTTACCGGCGGTCGGATCCTCCTTGCGCTCCCAGCGCACGCACGGCATCCAGATGAAGTCGACATCGCGGTCGATGAGGTTCATAACGTGGCCGTGGCTCATCTTGGCCGGGTAGCACACGCTCTCGGACGGCATGGACTCAATGCCCGCCTGGTAGGTCTTTTTGCTCGACTGGTCGGACAGCTGCACGCTAAAGCCCAGGCGCGTAAAGAACGCGTGCCAGAAGGGGTAGTTCTCGTACATGTTGAGTGCACGCGGGATACCCACGGTGCCGCGCGGGGCCTCGTCGGGACTCAGGACCTCGCGGTTAAAGAGCAGCTCGTTTTTCTTTTTGAAGAGGTTGGGGGCCTCGGTCTTTTGCTTTTTGTGGCCGGCACCCTTCTCGCAGCGGTTACCGGTAATGAAGCGCCTGCCGCCGCCAAAGTCGTTGACGGTAAGCTGGCAGTTGTTGGAGCAACGGCCGCAGCGGACATGCTTTTGCGTCACGGTGAGGTGCGCGATGTCCTCGGCCGAAAGGATGGTCGAAGTGCCATCGGCGCCGGCGCGATCGCGGGCGAGCAGGGCAGCACCGTAGGCACCCATGCAGCCGGCGATGTCGGGGCGCACGGCGTGAACGCCGGTGAGCTGCTCAAACGCACGCAGCGTGGCATCGGACATAAAAGTGCCGCCCTGAACGATCACCTGGCTGCCGATCTCCTTGGGATCGCGCAGCTTAATAACCTTGAACAGGGCATTCTTGATGACGGAATAGGACAGGCCGGCCGCGATGTCGCCCACTGTGGCGCCTTCTTTTTGCGCCTGCTTGACGCGCGAGTTCATAAAGACCGTGCAGCGGCTACCCAGGTCGACGGGGGCCTTGGCATGGATAGCGGCGTCGGCGAACGCGCGCACGTCCATGTTCATAGAGACGGCGAAGCTCTCGATAAAGCTACCGCAACCCGACGAGCAGGCCTCGTTGAGCATGATGTGCTCGATGACGCCGTCCTTGACGCGCAGGCACTTCATGTCCTGGCCGCCGATATCCAGGATAAACTCGACGCCGGGCAGGAACGCCTTGGCGCCGCGCAGGTGAGCGACGGTCTCGATCTCGCCGGAATCGGCCTTAAGGGCCTCGATGAGCAGCGCCTCGCCGTAGCCCGTAGTGGTCACGTGGCCGATGGTGCAGCCGGCGGGGATGTGGTTGTAGAAATCGGCCATGATGACCTTGGCCGTGCCTAGGATGTCGCCGTTGTTGTTGCCGTACCAGGTGTGCAGCAGCTGACCGTCCTCGCCCACGAGCGCGGCCTTCATGGTGGTGGAGCCGGCGTCGATGCCGATGAACACGCGTCCGGTGTAGCCTTCGAGCTTGCCCTTGGGGACGACCTCGGTGTCGTGGCGGGTCTTGAACTCGGCAAAGTCCTCGTCGGTGGCAAAGAGCGGATCCAGACGCTCGACCTCGGCACCCTGCGTGTCACCCAGGGCATCGATGGCCCCGATGAGCTGCGGGAACGTGCTGAGCTTGTTGGACTCGTGCGCCATGGCGGCGCCGCTCGCCACAAACAGGTGAGCGTTTTGGGGCACGATACGGTGCTCCTCGTCCAGATTGAGCGTGAGGTAGAAGCGGTGGCGCAGCTCGGAGAGATACTGCAGCGGGCCGCCCAGGAAGGCGACGTTGCCGCGGATGGGACGGCCGCACGCCAGGCCCGAGATGGTCTGGGTCACGACAGCCTGGAAGATGGAGGCGGCCACGTCCTCGGGGCGGGCGCCCTCGTTGAGCAGCGGCTGCACGTCGGTCTTGGCAAAAACGCCGCAGCGGCTGGCGATGGGATAGATGGTGGTGGCGTTGGCCGCGAGCTCGTTGAGGCCGCTGGCGTCAGTGTGCAGCAGGGTTGCCATCTGGTCGATGAACGCGCCCGTGCCGCCGGCGCAGGTGCCGTTCATGCGCTGCTCGATGCCGTTGTCGAAGTAGATGATCTTGGCGTCCTCGCCGCCCAGCTCGATGGCGACGTCGGTGGCCGGGATGAGGGTCTCGACGGCACGCTTGCTGGCGATGACCTCCTGGACAAACTCCAGGTCGAGCCACTGGGACAGCAGCAGGCCGCCCGAGCCGGTAATGGCGCAGGTCATCTGGGCCGTCGGCAGCACGGTCGCAGCGCCCTCGAACAGGTCGCGGGCACAAGCGCGGACGTCGGTGTGGTGGCGCTGGTACTTGGCGTAGACGATCTGGTTGTCGTCGTTGAGCACGGCGAGCTTGACGGTGGTGGAGCCCACGTCGATGCCCAGGTGCAGGTTGCCACGAGCGTTCTCGGGGTTGAAGATCGCGCCTTCGGGGGCCTGGGCGGCAGTGGCGGCTGCGGGCTCAGCGGCAGTGACGGGCTCGCTAGCGACGGACGTCTCCCCTGCCGCGTTCTTGGCATCGGCAACTGCCTCGGCAACTTTCTCGGCAGCCGCGGTCGCGGCCTTCTGCGCGGCGTCCACCACGGCGGGCGCGGCCTCGCGTGCAGCAGCGACCACGCGGTCTTTAATGCCCTCGACGAGTTTGCTCATTGTCTCTCCTCTTAGTTGTTGGACTCGACGGTTGCGGTGGTGTCGACCGCGTCTTCGAGCTGCAGGTTCAATAGCTTCATGCCGTATTCCGGCACGTTGATATCGATGGGTTGGCCATACAGGTCGCCGGGGCGCACAAAGGCGATAACCGTCATAATGCGCGCCATGGTCTCGGGCGATTCAGAAAGGTCACGCTCAAACCAACGCTGGATCATGCCGACCTCGGCACTCACGACATAGGTGACGTAGTAGTCAAAGAAGGTGCCCAGCGCCAAGCCCAAAATGCCCGTCTGTGCGCGCGGCACCACGGCCTCGCGTGCGGTATCGATGATCTTTTTAATAAAGGCGGGGTCGCCGCCCGGGCCCAGCAGCGATCCGATTAAATCGCGGTTGGCCGCAAGGTAGCGCAGCAACTCAACCGAACCGGGTGCCGGCTCGAGCTCATCGATGTTGTGATAGAGATCGGGCAGCTGAGCTGCGGTGATGAGCTCAATGCGCTCACGGATCTCGGCCAGCAAGCCGTCCTCGATTTGATTGATAAAGTCGGGGATATCGCGGTAGTGCGAATAGAACGTGCGGCGCGTAAGGCCAGCGCGCTCGGTGAGCGACGCGACATTAATGCGCGAAAGGTCGCCGCTTTCGGCAAGCTCGCTGGCAAGTGCCTGGCGAAGGGCACGCTGCGAGCGAAGGGACCGGCGATCGCATTTCTCGAGCTGGGACAAACGTCCTCCTTGTTACTCAGCCTGTGCGCTATTGCACAGTGCGAGTATTATTGCACACCGTGTGTATCAACACGTAAAGGCAATATTTGGAATGTGACAAAGGGCAGTCCCTTTGTCACATTCAGCGACCGCCTAGGTTGTGCCAGTTGTGCCTGGCTTTTGGAGCGGCATTGCCGATTGTTCAAAATGTCATTCGTGGGTAGAATAGTGTCGACGGCAGCCCAAGTTCTGGAAAGCTGGGCAGCGCCGTTGCTTGGATTAAGGGGTCAACGCCTTAGCGGCGGCGACCCCTTTTACGTTGCTTCGAACGTTGCTTGAGTGCCTCGGAAAGCCCGACGAGCGCCGTGGAGAACGAGACCAAAGCGGTCAGAAGTCTCACGAAATCAATCAGATCGGTCATGGGCATCACCTCCCATCAGATGGAGGGCGTTGCCCGGCACATGGAACTGCCGCCAACAGTATCAATTCTATCAAAGCGCAGTTAGATATGCGAATGTTTGTTCGTATTTCAAGAGACCAGCGTCACCTGTGACAAAGGGGCTGTCCCTTTGTCACATTATTCGATTACGGTGCAGGAATTCTGCTTGTGCATGGTGGCAAGCATGTGTTTGGGAACGGCGTGGACCATGCAACTGCCGATAGTTGCGCTCGCGGCGTCCTTGGCTGCCTCGCTTGCGTTTTTGGTCGCGTAGCTGTGGCGGAAGCGTTTGAGCATGGCAATGTCGTTGCCGCCGTCGCCGTAGACCGCGACCTCGTCCTCGGCAATGCCGTAGTAGCCCGCCAGCCAGGCCACGCTCTCGCCCTTGTTGCATGCCACATCCGTGATCTCAAACATCACCGGGTCAAACGGCGCGTTGACCACGCGGTCCGAGCGCTCGGCCAAATACGCCTTAAGGTCGCGCTCCAGCTCGGGCGAGATCACACGGCAGTTGATCTTGCACACATCGTGGCGCAGAATGTCACCGATCGACTGGTCGAAATACTGTTCCTCGTGATACCCGCCACGTGCACGCATGCCGCGCATCACGATGCGCTTGATAGGACTGTCCTTTTTAAAGCCCGCCTGATGCATCTCGAACGAACCGCTCGAGAACATGCCATCGGGCGTGGAGCAATCAAAGCAAATGTCCGGGAACTCCTTGAGCAGCTCCTCGGTGATCTGCGGATCGATGGTCCAGGTCTTGAGCACCTCGCCATGACTGTCGCGCACGATGGAGCCGTTAGAGCAGCAGGCATCGAGCGCCAGGCCCGTAAAGCCATGCTCGCCGACCGGCAGCGTCGAGCGCCCGGTCGCGGGAACCACATGCAGGCCAGCCTCGGTCAGCTCGCGAATGGCACGGCGGATGGTCCCATCCGCCTCATGCAGGGCGTTCAGCAGCGTTCCGTCTAAGTCACTCGCAAACATCTTGATCATGGGCATGCCTCTCCTTCGTCTGCACGATATTGTAGACGAGAACGGGCGCGCCCCAAGAGAGGCGCGCCCGTCAGGCGAAAGATTGTCCTACACCGCAGCGGGGCCGCGTTCGCCGGTACGGATGCGGATGACTTCCTCGACCGGCTCGACCCAGATCTTGCCATCGCCGACGGCTCCGGTGCGAGCGGCGTTGCAGATGATGTCGACAATGCCATCGACGTGCTCATCGGCGCAAATAAGGGTGAACTGTACCTTAGGGATCGTGTTGACAAGTAACTCGTTGCCGCGCACGTATTCCTTCCAGCCATGCTGCGCGCCGCAGCCCTGCACTTGGTTAATAGTCATGCCACGAACATCGGCAGCAAACAGCGCGTCTTTAAGAACCTCAAGCTTCTCGGCACGAACGATCGCCGTAATTTTCTTCATAGTGAATTCCTCTCTTTAATAAAGAAATGAATTGCTCATTCATGTGGCACGGGTTTTCCAAATGCCGCAAACCAACCTCAGAGATCAAAAAGTTCAACTGACTGGTCTTAGCAGGTTTCCCAAGTGCCGCAGATTGCCGTGAAAGAGGAGCGAAGCGTACTTAAGTACGTGAGCGACGATTGAACGGCAAGGTGCGGTGCTTGGGGAAGCTGCTAGTCGAGTCCGGAGAACGAGGGGTATGCGCTCTCGCCGTGTTGACTCGCATCCAGGCCCAGTGCCTCGTCGGCCTCGTCCACACGCAGGCTGCCGTGGAACAGCGCCTTGACCACCGCGGCGATCACCAAATCGAGTACCAGTACAATCGCGACCGTCACCACAATGCCCAAGATCTGCGAGATGAGCAGCGACGCGTCGCCCGTGTAGAACAGGCCGCCCTTACCGGTCCACGAGAGCTCCGGCACGCAGAACAGGCCCGTGAGCACGCCGCCCAAGATGCCGCCAATGCCGTGGCAACCGAACGCGTCGAGCGCATCGTCGTAGCCGAACTTGGTCTTAAGATGGCTGATGGCCAAGTAGCAGACGGGCGAGACGATCAGGCCCATGACCAGCGCCGCCCACGGCTCGACAAAGCCCGCACCCGGCGTGACCACCACAAGGCCCGCAACCAGACCGGTGCTGGCGCCCACCAGCGTGGGTCGACCGGTGTGCACGCGCTCGACGGCAAGCCACGAAACCATGCCCGCCGCGCTGGCCGTCACGGTGTTGAGGATGGCAAGTGCCGCCACGGCGTCGGCCTTAAACTCGCTGCCGCCGTTAAAGCCAAACCAGCCAAACCAAAGCAGGCCGGCGCCCAGCGCCACAAACGGCACGTTATGTGGACGGTAGCTCACCATGCCAAAGCCACGACGACGGCCAAGTATTAAGCAGAGGATCAGGCCGGTAAGACCGGACGAAATGTGCACCACGTCGCCGCCGGCAAAGTCGAGTGCGCCGATAATGTCACCGATAAAGGAGCCATCGCCGCCCCAAACCATGTGGGCAAGCGGCGCATAGACCACAAGCAGCCAAATGCCCAGGAAGGCCGTCATGGCACCAAACTTAACGCGGCCGGCCAGGCTGCCCGTGACGATAGCAGCAGTGATCATGGCAAACGCCATCTGAAAGGCGATGTTGATGATCTGAGGGTAGACGACACCGTCCGCAGCATTGCCCTCGGCCGCCTGCAGCACCTGGTTGAGTACCGGCAGGCACAGCAGCTGGTCAAGGCCTCCAATAAACGGGCTGGAACCGTCGCCGCCATAGGCCAGAGACCAGCCGGCAACAATCCACAGCACACCAACCAGGCCAATGGCGCCAAAGCACATAAGCATGGTGTTGATGACATTTTTGCGCCTGGACAGGCCGCCATAGAAAAACGCCAGACCCGGTGTCATTAAAAACACGAGCATGGTGCAGATGAGCATAAACGTTGTCGATCCCGTATCGTACATTCGCTCCCCCTTGATCGCATGAACGTTGTCGGCGCCCATAATGCGGCCGAGGGGCAACTGGTGTAGACCAGATACGGCGTTGTTAAACGCTGCGTTGTCGAATGGAAACGGTGCCGCAATCTTGGAAACGGCGTGGCAACGGACGCGAAACGAACGGGAAATACGCGAGCAAGGAAGCCGTGAGCGCGCCCGTCCCGGCTAGTGGCGGAACAGCTCGCGGGCTCGGTCACGAAGGTCGGTAGCTCGGATGACGCCCTCGTAGCGGTTGATACGCAAGCGCGGGAAGGCATTGAAGAAGCGCAGGTCGCGGCGGCTGAGTGACACGCTCGGCACCGGACGGCTTATGCGCTTGCCGGCAAGGCGACGACTGAGCGACGGACGCGGCATGCTCGGCGCGGCATCAGCCACGCGGCGGGCAGCGAGCGCCAGGCCGCGAGCACCATCCGAGATAAACGTCGGCATCGAAGCCTTCTCACGAAGGGCATCGAGCGTCGCGTCGCCCAGCTCGGCCAGCCACGCGTTAACGGCACGGCTACGGATGTGCGTCTGTGTCACCGAGTCAATCGTCGATTCGGGAATGCGCTCGAGCATTGAGTCCGAGGCATCGGCAAGCGACTCGTTGATTCGGTCGGCAAGGTCGGCCCGGACGCGCTCCAGCTGATCGGATAGACGCCGCCAGCTCGCCAACGAGCACACCGCGTCGACCATCATCGCGACCGCGACGATAAAGGCGGACAGCCGCACAATCAGCACCGGCAGGTGGCTAAGCAGCCCCAGCAATGCCGGCTCCACTAAACGGCAAATACACAACGCACCCAAGCCAAACGCGCAGGCCCAGTACAGACAGATGCGTCCGTGCAAGTTAAACGGCAGGTGCGAGTAATCCCAAAAGCGAGCGCCCGTTGTTTTTTCCAACAGCACGCCCACGCTGTACTCAATCACGCTGCATACGAGCGCTGCAGCGACAAACTGGCTCGAGGCATTCGGAATTCCGCGCAGCAAAATCCAGCAGGCTATGCCGCCCACACCATAGATAGGACAACACGGCCCCAGCAAAAAACCGCTGTTGGCGAATCGTCCTTGGTTGAGCATGGCGCATGCTGTCGACTCCCACGCCCAGCCGCAAAACCCGTAAAAGGCAAACGAGAGCACCAGTGCCGAGAGCGGGCAGGCGGCAAGCGTCGCGCCGCCAAACGCCATATCAATCGCGGTTCCCACCGTCTACCCTCTCCTCTTTTCGCTCGATTCGCCACTCACGCCATCGTCCGCCTCGTCCTTGCGCCGCAGACGACCGGCGACCGTCTCGCGCAGAGCGCACCATTTATCTGCCAGGCATACAATCCAAGCCTCACGACACGTCGGCGGCACCGGTACCAGCGGAAACATATGCCGCACGATAATATTCCGCTCGCGCGGCGTCAGCTCAAAATCTTCCTCCGCACGCGCCAGGGCAAAAAACGGGTGACGAAATCCGTGCAGTCGATGGCTCGGGTCGGGGTCGTGCCAATCGTAGAGAAAGTAATCGTGTAACAAGGCTCCGCGCAGCAACGAGGCGCGGTCGACCGAAACACCGACGCGGCCCAGGCACTCAGCAAAGGACAGGCTTGCCCGTGCCACCGAGGTCACATGTGCATAGACCGTCACGTCACCATGCTGGATAAACTCGCGCGTCAGGTCCAAGCGGCCCGCCTGGGCCAGCTGGCGGGCGGCATCGTCGACCTCGTGCACGATTTTCTCGGCACGAACGGCATCGGACATGCTGCCTCCTTCCAGCGGCTCACGGCGGCAAGCCACGGCCTACACGTATTGAATAAAATCATCATCGAATCTATCAGTATGGCATCGGACAAAACGTTTTGCCCCGCCAGTTGGCGAATTACCGCGCCGCCGTCACATATCAAACGCCAAAATGTGCGAGACTGTTTTGTGCAATTGTGCCGGCCGAGGGAGCGCCGGCGCTCGATTCGCATGGAGTAACCCACAACGATGCTGTTTACGCAAACGACAACGCCCGAGGACGTCAAGGCTCTTAATCGCGCCGAGCTCCCGCAGCTCTGCGGCGAGATCCGCCAGGCAATCCTCGAAAGCTCCGCTGCCGTCGGCGGGCACGTTGCCCCCAACCTGGGCGTCGTTGAGCTTACGGTTGCGCTTCATCGCGTGTTTAACTCCCCCATCGACAAGATTGTCTTTGACGTTTCGCACCAGACCTACGCCCACAAGGCGCTGACGGGGCGCGCGTACACTTATATCGATCCGGAGCGTTATGGTGAGGCTTCTGGCTTTGCCAATCCCGACGAGTCCGAGCATGACCTGTTTGCCATGGGGCACACCTCCACGTCGGTGAGCCTGGGCTGCGGCCTGGCGCACGCTCGTGACCTGGCGGGCGATGCATACAACGTCATCGCCATCATTGGCGACGGCTCGCTTTCGGGCGGCCTGGCGTTTGAGGGCTTTAACAATGCCGCCGAACTCGATAGCAACCTGATCATCATCGTCAACGATAACGACCAGTCCATCGCCGAGAACCATGGCGGCCTGTATCGCAATCTGGCCGAGCTGCGCGCCAGCAACGGCGCCTGTGAGCGCAACATTTTCCGCGCGATGGGGCTCGACTACCGCTATCTGGACGCCGGTAACGATGTGTTGGCCCTAGTCGACGCGCTGCAGGAACTGCGCAGTATCGATCATCCCATCGTGCTGCACGTCTCCACCGCCAAGGGCAAGGGCTTTGAGCCAGCCCAGAACGACCCCGAACGCTGGCATCACGTGGGTCCGTTTGACATGGCAACCGGGCGCAAGCTCTGCCCGGGCCATCCAAGCGAGCCTGCGCCGCGCACCTATGCTGACATTACGGGCGAGGCGCTCAGCGCCGCCATCGAGCGCGATCCACAGGTCGTTGGCATCACGGCCGCCACGCCCTACATCATGGGCTTTACACCCGAGCTTCGCGCTGCCGCCGGCAAACAGTTCGTCGATGTGGGCATTGCCGAGGAGCACGCCGTGACCTTTGCCACCGCGCTTGCGCGCTCGGGCGCCAAGCCAGTCTTTGGTGTGTACGGTACGTTTTTGCAGCGCGCCTACGACGAGCTGTGGCACGACCTATGCCTCAACGACGCCCCCGCAACCATTTTGGTGTTTGGTGCGTCAATCTTTGGCACCACGTCCGAGACGCACCTCTCGTTCTTTGATATTTCCATGCTGGGCGGTCTTCCCAACATGCACTACTTGGCGCCGGCCTGCATGGAGGAATATCTGTCCATGCTGAGCTGGTCGCTCGACCACCGCGAGCATCCCGTGGCGATTCGTGTACCGGGCATCGGCCTGGTAAGCCGCCCCGATCTGGCACCTGCCGAGGACGCCGATTACGGCGTCGCGCGCTACAGCGTCGTGCGTCAGGGCCGCGATGTGGCCGTGCTTGCACTCGGCGACTTCTTTGAGCTGGGCGAGCGCGTGGCGAACCGCTTGGCCGCCGAGTACGGCATCGAAGCCACACTCGTCAACCCGCGCTTTGCAACCGAGCTCGACCGCGAGTTCCTCGACAGCCTTGCCGCCGAGCATCGCGTTGTCGTCACCCTCGAGGACGGCATCTTGGACGGCGGCTGGGGCGAGCGCGTCGCGTGCTATCTGGCATGCACGCCGTTGCGCACGCGCACCTTTGGCATCGCCAAGGGCTTCCCCGACCGCTACGAGCCCAACGAACTGCTCGCTCAGAACGGCATGACGGTCGAGAACATGGCCGCCGAAGCCGTAAGGCTACTCAACGAGTAAGAAAACCTCCGCAAGGAAAGCATCCCTGCGGAGGTTTTTATTTTCGCGACGCGATTATCTCAATCTGTAACATCTAGGGCCTGAATTCCCGTCTAACTGTTACAGATCGAGACAAGACGTCGTAGTCCCCGACGTTTGTCTCAATCTGTAACAGATAGAGACATTTTGCCCGTCCAGATGTTACAGATTGAGACAAAGCAGCGAGACAGGCCACCACATCTGCAAGAACCACCACAAAGGTGCCTGTCCCTTTTTGGTAGGAAGAATAACCCATAAGGCAAGTATGTTTCTGAGTTATTTCATGTTGACCCATTTGAGCGCGATAGGGTATAACTCTACTCAACCGCTAGGGATTTTATTGAGAAAGGTGTTCTACCATGAGCAAGAACCTCTCCCAGCAGGTCGTTCTCGACCGCCGCGGCTTCGTCGCCGCCACCTTCGCAACCGTCGCCGGCCTTGGTCTTGCTGGCTGCTCCGACACCAGCGCCGAGGCCGACAAGGGTTCCGCCGCCGGCTCTTCCAAGAGCTCCGAGGATACCGAGGTTTCCGCCACGCTCGATGCCAAGGCATTCGACAAGCTCGTCAACGACGGCCCCAAGGCCGATGACGATGCCATCGCCGCCAGCACCTGGGCCACGGCCGTTAAGGACGCCGGCGTCTTTAAGATCGGTGGCGTTCAGACCTCCACGCTCTTCTCCCTCCTCAACGAGAAAGACGGTCAGACCCGCGGCTTCGACGCCGGTATCGCACAGCTCCTGTCCAACTACATCCTGGGCGAGAACAAGGTCGAGATCACCCAGGTGACCTCGGACACGCGCGAGTCCGTCCTACAGAACGGCCAGGTCGACGCCGTCTTTGCCACCTACACCATCACCGACGAGCGCAAGAAGCTCGTCTCCTTTGCCGGTCCCTATTACTACACGCAGCAGGCCATCCTGGTGCTCGCCGATAACGACGACATTAAGAGCGTCGACGACTTGGCCGACAAGAACGTCGCCGTCCAGTCCGGCTCCAACGGCCCCGCCATCCTGGAGGAGTTCGCTCCCAAGGCCAGCCAGCAGGAGTTCAAGACCGACGAAGAGGCCCGCCAGGCACTCCAGCAGGGTCGCGTTGATGCCTACGTCATCGATAACAACATGCAGCAGAGCGCCCTGGTGCGCGAGCCCGGTAAGTACAAGATCGCCGGCAAGCCCTTCGGCAGCAAGGAGCCCTATGGCATCGGCCTGCCGCTCGATTCCGACGGTGTCGCCTTTGTCAACGACTTCCTTAAGAAGATTGAGGACGACGGCACCTGGACCGAGCTGTGGCAGATCTGCATCGGCGACCGTACGGGCGACACCAACGTTCCCGAGCTGCCCGAGATCGGCGCCTAGGCAGCGAGCCTGGTAACGGCCGCAACGAAACCATATGGAAACGCATGATGCGCTTTATTGCGGTAAACTGTTTCCTCACTGAGTTGTCGGGGCTTCCGTACACACGGGAGCCCCTTTCCTTATCGGCAGGAGGTCCGCATGAGTCTCTCCGAGCTCTGGTCGCTCTATGGCCAGAACTATATCGACGCGCTTCTAGCGACCTGGGGCATGACTCTTGAGTCGTTTGCCATCGCCATGGTGCTGGCCGTCGCCGTCACCGTGATGCGCGTGTCGCCACTCAAGCCACTGCGCGTCTTTGGCGACCTGTATGTCCAGGTCTTTCGTAACATCCCCGGCATCGCGCTGCTCATTATCGTCGTCTACGCGCTGCCACCGCTCAAGGTCGTCCTGCCCTACCGCACCTGCGTTATCGTCGCCACGGTGCTCTTGGGTTCTGCCTTTGGTTCCGAGAACTTTATGAGCGGCATCAACACCGTCGGCGTCGGCCAGGTGGAAGCAGCACGTTCTCTCGGCATGAGCTTTAACCGTATCCTCGCCAAAATCGTGATTCCGCAGGCGCTGCGCTCGAGCGTGCTGCCCATGACCAACCTCTTTATCGCCGTCATGCTCACCACTGCGCTCGGCAGCCAGGTGCCGCTTAAGCCGCAGGAGCTCACCGGCGTGGTGAGCTATATCAACACGCGCTCACTTGGCGGCGTCGCCGCGTTCTTTATCTCGGCGCTCGGCTACCTGGGCACGGCCTTTGTGGTGAGCCACATTGGCAACTACATCGATAAGAAGGTGAGGATCCTCCGATGAGCAAGCACTCCTCCCCTGCGCTTACCATGCGCGATGCGCTCTACGAGGCTCCCGGCCCCAAGATGCGCGCCAAGATTCGCATCGGCACCGCCATCTCGCTTGTTGCCGTCGCCGCACTCGTCGTCCTGGTACTGCAGCGCTTTTATGTGACCGGCCAGCTTTCGGTCCACTATTGGTATTTCTTTACGCACCTCACCACCTGGAAGTTCCTGCTTGCCGGCTTTGAGGGCACCGTTAAAGTCGCACTCACCGCTGGCGCCATCGCGCTGGTGCTGGGCTTAGCCCTTATGCTCGGCCGTACCAGCGACATTAAGCCGCTGCAGCTGGTCTGCCGCGTGCTCACCGATTTCTTCCGTGGCGTACCGAGCCTGCTGTTCATCTACTTCTTCTTTTTGGTGCTGCCCCAGTACAAGATCGCGCTGCCGTCGTTTTGGATGCTCACGCTTCCTGTCGCGCTCGCTGCAGCCGGCGTACTTGCCGAGATCTTCCGCGCCGGCGTCAACGCCGTGCCGCGCGGTCAGGTCGAGGCAGCCCAGGCGCTCGGTCTCTCCAAGGCTAAAATCACCTTTAAAATCGTGCTGCCGCAGGCGATTCGGTTTATTATTCCGTCGTTGATTTCGCAGCTCGTGGTCGTAGTCAAAGACACCACCGTCGCCTATGTGGTGAGCTACCCCGACCTCATGCAAAACGCCCGCGTGCTCATTACCAACTACGACGCCCTCGTGTCGGTCTACCTGGTAATCGCGGTCATCTACATCCTCATCAACGTCGCAATTAACAAGGCCGCCGTCTACGTTTCGCACAAGACCGGCGCGACCATCATCCGCTAACGCTTTACCATTTCTAGTCATAAGGAGCCGAGCACCATGGCACAGAGCACCTCTTCCATCGGCAATCAGCCGCTGATCGAGCTCAGACACGTCGATAAGCACTATGGCGATCTGCACGTCCTCAACGACATCAATCTCTCGGTCGACCGCGGCGAGGTCGTCGTTGTGATCGGCCCCTCGGGCTCGGGCAAGTCGACCATGTGCCGCACCATCAACCGCCTGGAAACCATCGACTCGGGCGAGATCCTCATCGAGGGCGAGCCCCTGCCGCAAGAAGGCAAGGATCTTGCCCGCATGCGCGCCGAACTGGGCATGGTGTTTCAGCAGTTCAACCTGTTTGCACATATGACGGTGCTGCAGAACGTCATGCTGGGACCGGTCGATGTGCTGGGTGTCTCCAAGGACGAGGCCCGCGAGCGCGCCATGGACCTGCTGAGCCGCGTGGGCGTGGCCGAGCAGGCCGATAAGGTACCCGCACAGCTCTCGGGCGGCCAGCAACAGCGCGTAGCCATCGCCCGCTCGCTTGCCATGCAACCCAAGGCCATGCTCTTTGACGAGCCCACAAGCGCCCTTGACCCCGAGATGATCAACGAGGTGCTCGAGGTCATGGTCCGTCTGGCCCAGCAGGGCATGACGATGATCGTCATCACGCACGAGATGAACTTTGCCCGCCGCGTGGCCGACCGCGTCGTGTTTATGGCCGACGGCCAGATCGTGGAAACCGGCACGCCCGACGAGTTCTTCGACCACCCCCAGACCAAGCGCGCCCAGGACTTCCTCAACTCTATCAAGGGTCACTAACCAGCCACCCCGTGGGACAAATCCATCGGAAGCGTTGTCCCACGTCTCTCATGCGCCCTGTCACCTTCAGATTCGAAAGCAACACCTATGATTGGAACCCGTACTTCATCGTCCTACACCCCGCATGTCGACGTCGCCCCCGCCGACCGTCCGCTCATCCTCGTCGCGCCGCGCTGGGAAGAGGCAGAGTCGTTTTTAACCGAGATGCTCTCCCCCAACGAGGAAATCGCAAGTGTCTTTGTTGATGCCATCCTTGCCGCTGGCGGCCTGCCGCTGCAGATGTCCATCACCGAGGACATTGATGTTATCCGTCATTACGTCGATATCGCCGACGGCATCGCCATCCCCGGCGGCCCCGATGTCAATCCCAAACGTTGGGGCGATGATCGACCCTACGACCCCACCCTCTGCTGCGAGATCCGCGATAGCTTTGAGTTTAAGCTGGTCGACGAGGTACTCCGCGCCAAGAAGCCGCTCTTTACCACCTGCCGCGGCACGCAGCTGCTCAACGTCGCCACCGGCGGCACCCTGTGCATGGACGTGCCGAGCCTGGGTGCGCGCGAGGGCCGCACGCAGTGGCGCCACACCCACGTGCTCAACGACCCCGTGCACCCTGTCGAGGTCATGCCGGGCTCGCTGCTGGAGCGCGCGGTTGGCGGGCACAGGCTGATCCAGACCAACTCGGCACATCACTGCTGCGTCGATCGTCTGGGTAAGAGCACGCGCTTGGTCGCCAAGGCAACCGATGGCGTTCCCGAGTGCATCGAGGTCGAGGGCCAGCCGTTCTGCTTGGGCGTGCAATGGCATCCCGAGTACACCTGGCAGACACTCGAGACCGACTTTAACCTGTGGAAGTCGTTTGTCGAGGCAGCGGCAAAGGTTAAGCAGGCTCGCTAGCTCGCGAACCGCATAACAGATAAGGGCGCCCCGCCGGCCACATGGTCCGGCGGGGCGCCCTTTTGCCCATACGCGGCAGGCACACAGCCCAAGGCTCACAACCTCTTACTCGCCCGCCTCGCGCAGAGCCGACATCGTAGCCGCATATTGCTGCTGCAGCGCATGCATTCCCTCGCGAGCGTCGTCAACGGCATCGGCGCCGCGCAGCGCCTCGGTCACCACGACCGCCGGCTCGTACAGATTATCGAATCCCAGGTTCTGGCTCACGCCCTTGAGCGTGTGCGCTGCCATAAACGCACCTTCGGCGTCTCCTGCCGCCATGGCGGCCTCCAGCTTGTCCATGCTCTCGTCATCCAAAAACTTGAGGGCAAAGCGGGCAAGCATTTCCTCGCCCATCAGCCGAGCGCACGCGTCATCATAATTAGCGCCGATCTTCTCATGCGCCTCACGCATGGAAATCATGGATTAAAACTCCTTTGGTCAAACTAAATCGTGGGAAACGCGACAACGTCGGCGGGGCGTGCCAACGTCTCGGCAATACGGTCTTGCACCTCGAGCAGGCAGTCGAGCAACAGCGGGTTAAACTCACCGCACTTACCGTCCAAGATCATCTGGATAGCCTCCTTGTGCGGGATAGCATCCTTGTACACACGCACACTCGTCAGCGCATCGTACACGTCGGCCACCGAAACCACCTGTGCGGCGATGGGAATCTGGTTGCCCTTAAGGCCATCGGGATAGCCCTTGCCGTCCCAGCGCTCGTGATGCCAACGCGCAATCTGGTACGCATATTCCATAAGCGCATTGCCGACGTGATGGCGGCCCAGCTCAAGCAACATGTCGGCGCCCATCGTGGTATGCGTCTTCATAATCTCGAACTCCTCGGGCGTAAGGCGCCCGGGTTTGTTGAGAATTGCATCGTCAATCGACATCTTGCCGATATCGTGCAGCGCCGAAGCCAGGGCAATCGTAGAGCGTTCCTCATTGTCGAGGGAGATCGTGCCGCTACGCTGGACCAGACAGCCAAGCAGCAGCTCGGTCAGCTTCTCGATGTTCGTAACGTGCCTACCGCTCTCGCCATTGCGAAGCTCCATAACGCCGGCCATGATGTCGATGAGCATGCGACTGTTCTTGACGCGCTCGTTGTACTGCTGGGACAGCAAACTCGTCAGGCGGCGCTGTTTGGCGTATAGGCGGATGGTGTTGCTTACACGCCGGCGCACGACACGGGAGTCAAACGGGCGGTTGATATAGTCCGAGGCGCCCAGCTCGTACGCGCGCAGAACCATATCATCGGAATCTTCGCTCGAAATCATGATGAAAGGCAGATTGTCGATACCCGATCGGCGCGACAGATCGGCCAGCACCTCAAAGCCGCTTATGCCCGGCATGACAATATCCAGCGTCACGAGCGACAACTCATCGCCATAGCGGTCGACCATGTCGAGCGCCGTACGACCGTTGTCGGCCTCGAGGATGCAATACTCGTCCTTGAGCATCTCGTTGAGAATGGCTCGGTTCATCTCGGAGTCATCGACAGTAAGCACCAAAGGCTTTTCGCTTTGGAAGGCTTCGATGGAATCGGCATCGGTCACGACCGTACCGGCTTTTGCCTTAGCGCGGCTCAATAACTGGACAGCGCGGCCAACTCCTTCATCGACCGTCTCGCCATGAATGCGAACACCGCCAACACATGCCGTCAAGCTCACGTACTCATGGCCCGGAACAATCGTGGCATGAACGGCATCGGACACCTGATGCAGGCGACGGGTGAAGTCATCGGAGGGAATATTGGGCATGACGACCACAAACTTGTCGCAGCCATAGCGTACAAGCTCGTCAGTCGAACGAATTCCGCTGCGTATGGCTGTCGCCACAGCACCGAGCGCAAGGTCGCCGGCATGACGGCCACACGTATCGTTGAAGACCCTAAAATCATCAAGGTCGATCACCGCAACGCCGGCATTCATGCGGGCGCTACGGAGCTTTTCCTCGTAATATCGGCGATTGCGCACACTCGTCAGCACGTCGGTGTAGACGAGGTCCTCTTCTGCAGCCTCTTGCTCATCGATCGGACGCACCATCAGCAGGACGTGAGGCTCGCCCTCGACCTTCAGAGGGCGCAGGCGAGCGCGGTACTCGGTACCATCATTGAGCAGCTGCTCCGATACATCATCGGAACCTGCCAAGGCCTCAAGACTCGACTGACGCAGACAAGGGCAGCGATCGCCGGCGAGCAAGCAGTTAGGCTCGCTCTTAATCTGATCGGCCGACAACAAACGCACCACGGGGTAGGTCTTCGCGACGCGGGCGACCTCGGCGGCAGCCTCCTCGTCGGTTAGATTGACCTCGTGATTATTGAGCATATGGGGCCCTTCCTATCGTTACGCACGGCAACGGTGCATATCAATTGGTACAAGGGTAGCATCTAACAGCTGAAGGCAAACGCGCGATTATCGTTACATTTTTATGACCTGGCAAACGGCGGTAATGGAGCCGCGGGCGCGCGGTTATGGGCGCATTCGTTAACAATGACGAAACGCTAACAGCCCCTCTCCCCGCAGGTCATCGAGCGTGCTAACGCTCCAAGACATCGCGAACGGCGTTTGCCGCCGTAACGGGGCGATCGCGCAGACCGTTATGCGCGCCCGGGATCGTCACAAGGGGGCAATCGAGATATTCGGCAGCCGCTCGCGTGCCAGCCTCGCGGGGTGTATCGACCGAAAGCTCGCCCAAAAACACGGCCGACACCGCCTTTGACGCGCGGACGCGCTCCCAGTCGGGAGCATATGTCATATTTGTTCCGTATTCATTAGCCATAAAGCAACGACCATTGCGCAGGGCATGTTTGGCTTCCGCTTCGGTCGTCCCGGGAGCTTCGGGGTCCAAGTCGCCGAGGGCTCCCAAGAAAAGCCGGAGCGCCCTTGAAACCTTTCCAGCCGCAATCATATCGAGCAAAACCGGAGCTGCGCCCATGCCGACGCCTTCGGCCGACACAGCCGGCTCATGCAGAATCGCACGGGCGACGAGATGGGGTTCGGCGCGAAGAAGCTCCAGCGCCACCAACGTACCGGCGCTATGCGCAAGCACATTTGTCGGAGCGCCAACGTGTTCGATCACGGCTTGCAGGTCGGCGGCCTGAGCGGCAAGATCATAGCTGCCGTCTGCCGCATCGCTGCTGCCACCGCAGCCGCGGCGGTCGTAGGCAATTACGCGGTAGTTGCGGCTGAGCTCACAAGCGATATCGTCGAAAAATGTGCCGTCGACACAAGCGCCGTGCACGCACACCAAGGCAGGAGCATCAGGCGACACATCTGGGCCGGCATATTCGCGACAGGCAATCGTGGTGCCCGCATTCTCGACCGTAAAATTCATGTTGTGCCCCCATCATCAATGCTCATCCAGTTGCACGTCAGCGCGGTTGGATGGACCCACATTGCCTTACACCTTGTTAACAGATTAACTTTACCCGACCCGAGGCTTTTCATGGCGCGGCATAATGGGCGACGTGAAAAAACGAAACTTGTAAAGCAAGAGCCCGCACCTTGCTTTGGAGCCGATGCTATGCTTAGGCACAATTGTCTTGAGGAGCATATGCCTATGTCTACGTTTTTGAATGCCAGCCCCATCTTTGGGCCCGTTCGCAGCCGTCGCCTTGGTCTCTCGCTCGGCGTCAACATGATGCCGGCCAGCGGCAAAATCTGCACGTTCGACTGCATTTACTGCGAAAACGGCCTCAACGCCGAGCGCCCCTGCCATGAGCCGTACAACACAGCTGCCGTGGTACTCGACGCGCTCGAGGCAAAGCTGCGCGAGATGGCAGCCGAGGGCGAGCTCCCCGATGTGATCACCTTCGCAGGAAACGGCGAGCCCACCGCCGCACCGGAGTTTCCCCAGGCGATTGCCGGCGCCGTCGCGCTGCGCGATCAGCTGGCCCCAAACTCCAAAATCGCCGTGCTCTCCAACGGTACGCGCGCCGACCGCCCCGAGGTGCACGATGCGCTCATGATGGTCGACGACAACATCCTCAAGCTCGATACGGTCGATCCGGCATTTATCCAGCTGCTCGACCAGCCTGTTGGCCCCTACGACGTCGAGCACCAGATTGAGACGTTCGCAAGCTTTGACGGTCACGTTATTATCCAGACGATCTTTTTGACCGGTGAGTATCTGGGCAAGCCCATCGACAACACCGGCGAGGAGTACGTTGCCCCCTGGCTCGCGGCACTTGAGCGCATTCGCCCACAAGAAGCGACCATCTACACGGTGGCTCGCGAGACGCCGGTCGCCGGCCTTGCCAAAGCAGCGCCCGACGTCCTCGACGCCATTGCCGCGCGCGTCCAAGCCCTCGGCATTCCCTGCCAGGTGAGCTACTAACAAAACCACGCAGCAGCTAGTGCCCACCACCCCGCTCCATCAGTTGCGGTGATATAGTTCCTATTTATGCTGTTAAACCGCTTAAATCGGAACTATATCACCGCAACTTTTATGGACGCGTGAGTGGGCTATACTAGCTGCGGATGAAAGGAAGTTAGCCATGTATGACAAAGGACCCGTGCCTGGCCGCAACGACGCCTGCTGGTGCGGCAGCGGCAAAAAATATAAGAAATGCCATAGCGCCTTTGATGAGCGCCTTGAGCGCCTGTGGGAAGAGGGCTGGGAGGTCCTGCCCCGCACGCTCTACAAGACGCCCGCCGATATCGAGGGCATCAAGCGCTCGGCAGCCATCAACGTGGGCGTGCTCGATTATGTGGGCGAGCATATCGCCGCAGGCATGACCACCAACCAGATCGACCAGATGATCTATGACTACACCGTCGAGCACGGCGGCACACCGGCAGACCTCAACTACGAGGGCTACCCCAAAAGCGTGTGCACCTCGATCAACGACGTCGTCTGCCACGGTATCCCCTGCGATACGGACGTGCTGCACGAGGGCGACATCATCAACGTGGACTGTTCCACGATCCTGGACGGTTACTTTAGTGATTCGAGCCGCATGTTCTGCATCGGCGAGGTCTCTGCCGAGCGCCAGCGCCTGGTCGACGTCACCCGCGCCAGCGTGGAGGCGGGCTTGGCAGCCGTCAAGCCATGGCTGCCGCTGTCCGTTATGGCCGAGGCCGTGCAAAAGACGGTCGAGGACGCCGGCTTTAGCGTGGTGCGCGAGTACGGCGGACACGGCATCGGTAAGGAGTTCCACGAGGACCCGTTTGTGGGCTTTACCACCGAGGCACCCGATGTGGACACCATCATGGCCCCGGGTATGGTCTTTACCATCGAGCCCATGGTCAACGCCGGAGCGCCCGACATCAAGATCAGCAAGGGCGATGGCTGGTGCGTGCGCACCAAGGACGGCAGCGATTCGGCCCAGTGCGAGGTACAGCTCGTGGTGACCGAGGACGGTTACGAGCTGTTGAGCTGGTAGCCGTGGATGCGCCGGGCTTCGCGATGGATATGTTAACCATCGCGAAGCCCGGCGTTTTATTTGAACGTTTTGCCTGATAAAACCTGCCAAAATAAACCTGTCCCTTTTTGGTAGGTCGAGCGGAGAGGACTGCTTGTGAACATCCTGGTTTTGTTGCCCGTCAACGACCGTCATCGCGCAATTCTTGAGTCGAGCGCTCCGGGCGAGGACTTTATCTACACGAGCTCCGACGCCGCCACGCGCGAGCAGGTCGCCGATGCCGACGTGATCCTGGGCAACATCGACCCTGACATGCTCACAGCATGCGAGCACCTCCAGCTGCTGCAACTGCAGACCGCGGGCTATGACGATTACTTGGCCGCCGGCACCGTGCCGGCCGACGCCAAACTGTCTTGCTCGGTGGGCGCCTACGGCCAGGCCGTGAGCGAGCACATGTTTGCCATGGTGCTGTCTATGATGAAGCGCCTGCCCGGCTACC
Source organism: Collinsella sp. CLA-ER-H8 (assembly GCF_040092335.1). NCBI lineage: Bacteria > Bacillati > Actinomycetota > Coriobacteriia > Coriobacteriales > Coriobacteriaceae > Collinsella > Collinsella sp. CLA-ER-H8. Next base: position 233,984 of record NZ_JBBNLU010000002.1, read on the forward strand.
AGGACCTGCAGCGCGAGCATCGCTGGGAGGATTTGGGGCCGGTCACCTCGCTCAAAAACGCCAATGTGCTGGTGCTGGGCGCGGGCGACATTGGCGGCCACTTTGCCACGCTCTGCCGCAACATGGGTGCGCACGTCCGCGGCATCAAGCGCCACCCGCTCGTCTACCCCATTGTGTTTGAGGACATGGACGGCATGGACGCTCTGCCCGAGCGTCTGGCCGAGGCCGACATCGTCGCATCCTTTATGCCCAGCACGCCCGAGACCCGCGGTCTGGCGAACGCCGAGTTCTTCGCCGCGATGAAGCCGGACGCCTTCTTTGCCAACGGTGGCCGCGGCGATCTTGTGGTTGCCGACGATTTGGTTGCCGCTCTGGAGTCGGGGCATCTCGCCGGCGCCGCGGTCGACGTCACCGACCCCGAGCCGCTGCCCGCCACAAGCCCCCTGTGGGATGCGCCCAACATGCTCATCACACCGCACGTCTCCGGCTGGTTCCACCTAGCCGCCACGCTCAACAACGTGGTCGACATTGCCGCAGAGAATCTGCGTCACCTGCAAGCCGGCGAGACGCTTCGATGCTGGATCGAGCACTGATTGTTCCGGCGTTTTACCAAACGCCGGAACCTCTCGACGCTGCGAGCCCGCCGTTTGGCCAATCTGCCGTTCAATTTCAAAGGCGCGACCAGAAGGTCAGCGCCTTTTCATTTCACGGCACCTTGGCTCAAACGGCGGGCTCTCGCTGACTTTTATTCGGCCTGCGGCGTTTTAGGGCCCTATCGGCTTGCAATGCCACTGGCATTTTCCCAGATAAAACCTGCCAAAGTAAACCTGTCCCTTTTTGGCAGATTTTAGAGTTCCACACTTTCGGCGCCGTTGATGGTTAGGTTGCGCTCGTAGAAGGCGGTGAGGGCGCGGATGGCATACATCACGTCGCGCACGCCGCCGGTCTCGTAGCTCGAGTGCATGGCAAGCTGCGGCAGGCCCACGTCTACGGCATGCATGCTCGCCTGCATATTCGACAGGTTGCCCAGGGTGGAGCCGCCGGCCATATCACTCTTGTTGGCGAAGGCCTGCGTGGGCACGTCGGCGTCATCGCAGATGGCCTGGAACACCGCGCGGCTAAAGGCATCGGTGCAGTAGTGCTGGTTAGCAGCTTCCTTGACGACGATGCCGCCGTTAAGCACCACCTGGTTGCGGGCATCGCACTTCTCAGCATGGTTGGGATGCACGGCATGTGCGTTGTCGCAGCTCACGAGCATCGAGGCGGCAAGCGCGCGGTGGTACGACTCGTCGTCAAAGCCCAGCGAGCCGTTAATGCGGCGCAGCGCATCGGCCAAGAACGTCGACATGGCGCCCTGCTTGGTCTCGGAGCCAACCTCCTCGTTATCAAAGCAGCAAAAGACCGAGACATCGTGCGCGTTCTCGGCACCCAAAAATGCCTGCAGAGAGGTGTAGGCGCATGCCAGGTCGTCGAGCTTGGGCGTCGAGATAAACTCATCGGCCCAGCCCCAAATGCGCGCATCCTGACGATTGACCAGGAACAGATCGCGGCCCAAAATTTGCTCGGGCTCAACGGCCAGTTCGTCGGCGATCAGAGCATCAAAGTCGCCCTGCTTAAGGTCACCGGCGCTGATGAGCGGGCACAGGTCGACAGCACGATTAGGCGCAAAGCCCTCGTTAACGCCGCGGTTCATGTGGATGGCAAGGCTCGGGATAATAGCGACCTCGCGCTCGGTGGCAAGCAGGCGGCTCTCAATACGGTCGCCCTCGCGTACCAGCACGCGGCCCGCGAGTGCCAGCGGACGGTCGAACCAGGTGTAGTCGATCATGCCGCCGTAGGCCTCGGTGTTCAGGCGCAGCGTCTCGCCCGCGCCGTCGAGCTCAGGCACGGCCTTGACCTTAAACGTCGGAGAATCGCTGTGCGACGCTGTGAGCTGAAAATGATAGTCGCCGGCAACGCCGTCCTCGCCCCACGTAGCAGCCAGGTCCTCGCCCACCTTAAAGGCGATAACGCTCGAGGTGTTGCGCTGCGTGTAATAACGCCCGCCCGGCTCGATGTCCCACGCCGCGTTCTCGGACAGGTAGGTAAAGCCCGCCTCGTCGAGCTCGGCCATAATGGTCGCCGCCGTATGGAACATGCTGGGGCATGCCTCGATAAAGTCGATAAGGTCGTTGGCGGCCTCGATATCATCGGCCGTCACATGCGCGCGCTCGGGCGTTTCCTGATCCGTCATGCTCTCCCCTTTCGCTGGGTTGATGGTCCCTTCCAGCATACCCCGCCGCGCCAGCGCTGCACTCTTCATTCCGTGTTTAATCCCGCACCGCTCACCAACTTGAGCCATCATGCCCGCGTTCCTTTTGCGACAATTACGCTAACAGGACGAGAGGAGCCGTCATGAAGCCACGTAACATTGCCATCGCCTGCGGTGTCGCGGGAGTCGCCGTCGGCCTTGCCGCTGCCACCGGTATCGTTTATCACAAGCAAATCAAGTCCGCCGCGTCGCTCAAACGCTTGACCGGCTACGCGGATGGCTATGACCTGTACGCAATCGACATCGCCTACGACTACGATCTTGATCGCATCATCGCCGCTGGCGTGCGCGACGACCAGGCCTACATCGATGCCGTGGTGGCGCAGGTGCTGCCCGGTGTGCCGGTACATGTCCAGGCGCCCCAGTTTGCCTGCAGCGCTTTTGTCGCCGTAGATGCCGAAGGCCGCGTGCGCACCGGTCGCAATTACGACTTTAAGGACGACACCTCGGCGCTGCTGGTGCGCAATCACCCACGCGGCGGCTATGCCTCCATCGGGTTTGCCGCCCTTAACAACCTGGGCGCCAACACTCCGCTTGACTCCGTCGCCGGACGCGCCGCCGCACTCATGGGACCGTTTGCCCAGCTCGACGGTGTTAACGAATGCGGCGTGTCCATTGCCGTACTCACCCTGGATTCCAAGCCCTGTGACCAGGACACGCAACGCCCCGTCATCAACACTTCGCTCGCCATCCGTCTGGTGCTCGACCGCGCGGCTACCACGCAAGAGGCCGTCGACCTGCTTTCCGCCTACGACATGCACGCCATGGCAGGACGCGATTACCACTTCTTTATCAACGACGCCGCCAGTGACGCACGGGTGGTGGAGTGGGATCCGCGCGATCCCGACCGCGCATGCAAGGCGACGCCCGTGCGCCAGGTCACGAACTTCTACGCCTGCTATGGTGACGAAGTGCTGCCCAACCAAAAGAATGGCGAGCTGGGCCATGGTAAAGAGCGCGCCGTCGCAATCGCCGATGTCCTCGACGCCCATGTCGGCGCCCAGGACGAAACGATTGCCTGGGAAGCCCTGCGTGCCGCAGCGCAAGAGCCCAATCCGGAAGACATCACCAGCAACACGCAGTGGTCGGTCATCTTTGACAATACCGAGCCCGCTGCCGCCATCACGCTGCGCCGTCACTGGAGCGACGTCGACGCCTTCGCACTGTAAGGAGCTGGCACCGTCGTCCTTACGCCCGCCTGACGTTGTTTACATTTCTATACGCTTGAGCTAACACGTTTTACCCCCGCATCAACAGTGTGCGGGGGTAAACTTATGCGCATGTTATAACTTGCCCGGAAGGATTCATCATGCTCAGGATCGGTCTTCTTACCAGTGGCGGCGACTGCCAGGCGCTCAACGCCACCATGCGCGGCATCGTCAAAACGCTTATGACCAATAGCAAAGAACCTATCGAGATCTATGGTTTTGAGGACGGCTACCAGGGCCTTATCTACAGCAGATTCCGTGTCATGACGCCCGCCGATTTTAGCGGCATCCTCACCCGCGGCGGCACCATCCTGGGCACGAGCCGCACACCGTTCAAGCGTCTGGACATTCCCGAGGCTGACGGCGTCGAGAAGGTGCCGGCGATGGTCCACACCTATCATAAGTTGCAGCTCGACTGCCTGTTTATGCTGGGCGGTAACGGCTCCACCAAGACCGCCAACCGCCTGCGTGAAGAGGGCCTCAACGTTATCGCCCTGCCCAAGACCATCGATAACGACACCTGGGGCACCGAGCTGACGTTTGGCTTTACGAGCGCCATCGACGTCGCCACCAAGTGCATCGACGACATCCACACTACCGCCTCGAGCCACGGCCGCGTGTTCGTTATCGAGATCATGGGCCACAAGGTCGGCTGGATTCCGCTGTACGCCGGCGTCGCGGGCGGCGCGGACGTCATCCTGATTCCCGAGATCCCCTACGACATGGACAACGTCATCAAGACCATCGAACATCGCATGGAGACCGGCAGCCGTTTTACCATCGTGGCCGTCGCCGAGGGTGCCATCTCTAAGGAGGACGCGGCGCTGTCCAAGAAGGAGTACAAGAAAAAGCTTGCCGAGCGCACGAGTCCGTCGATTGTCTACGACATCGCCAAGGAGATTGAGACCAAGACCGGTCGCGAGACCCGCGTCGCCATCCCCGGCCACACGCAGCGCGGCGGTCAGCCCGATGCCCAGGACCGCATCTTTGCGACCCAGTGCGGCGTCGAGGCGGCGCTCGGCTGCCTGCGCGGCGAGTTTGGCTACATGATTGCCCTGCGTGACGGCAAGATGTGTCACATGCCGCTCGAGGAGGTCGCCGGCAAGCTCAAGTATGTCGACCCCCAGAGCGATCTGGTGCGCGAGGCCAAGGCGTTGGGCATCAGCTTCGGCGACGAATAGCCTCGGCTGTAACCGCCCCCATCGGAGGCCCCAGGGCTTACCTCCCAAATCGTCCTCGGACATGTCAGGACCCCGCCGTGCGCTTCGCGCGGCGGGGTCCTTCCGTCCTGCGGAAAGATTTGGGAGGTAAGCCCTGGGGCCTCCTGCGGTAACTAGGGAGGCCGAGGCTATTCGTCTTCTTGCTACGGGTGCCTGGGGTAGGATGCGGCGTGCATTTTTGGGAGTATTCAGCAGCCGAGGGTGCCTGCATACTGGATTTTGGGCGAAAGGCAGGCACCATGGGCCGCATCCTGTAAAAAAAACGAGCGGCTCTAGAGGCGTTGGGACTCAGAATCGGGGCTTTCAGCGCGGTTTTGTGCACCCGCCCCCGCGCCCGCGGACCCCGGGATGCTGAATACTCCGGAATTTGCACGGCGCCCCCTGGGGTACCTGTGGGCAAAAAGCAACCGCCCCGTCAAAGTATGCATTTGGCGGAGCGGTTTATGCAAAAATACTGCTGCGGGCGCGTCGGCAGCTCGCTAGAACTTGAATCCCAGGACAGGTTACTCGGCGCTCTTGAGGGCGCCGACCATGTCGATCTTGTTGAGGGTTCGGTTGGTGGCGAGGTTGACGATGATCGTAAAGCCGAAGGAAAGCACCACGGCAAGCACGTAGCTCAGCGGCTCGACTTCGACGTCAAAGTACAGCGACGGCATCTGCAGAATGTACGTAAAGCTCTCGGCCAGCAGGCTACCCAGCGGCACGCCCAGCGCGGCGCCAATTGCCGTGAGGATTAACGTCTCCTTGTTGACGTAATGGTGCACCTCGCCACGGCGGAAGCCCAGCACCTTAATGGTCGCCAGCTCGCGCTCGCGCTCGGAGATGTTGGTGTTGGACAGTGTAAACACAACCACAAACGACAGGCACGCCGCCATAAAGGTCACGAGCGCCACGACCGAATTGATAATCGTAAAGTTCGCATCAGCGTTCGCCTGATGCTCGGCCGTACTCGAAATCGTAAGCCAGCCGTCACTCTTAATCTTCTTGCTAAACGCAATCTGGTCGGCCGACGAGCCCTTCAGCAACGCAAGGACACCGTTAAGGCGCGCGCTTCGACCGAACGCGCGCTCATAGGTGCCCTGCGTCATATAGAGTGTGTTGCCAAGATAGTTGAGCGAAATGTCGCTGACTTTGACCTTGGCAGCATTGAGCGACGAATCCTGGACGTGCGCCGTATCACCCGGCTGAATCCCCAGCGCCAGCTGTGAACTCTTGCTCAGATACACATCTCCGTCACGCAAAGACAGCGACTCTTTGGACTCGTCCTCAAGGCGCACGTAGTCGTCCAGATCGTTCACGCGGTCATCGGGCACCACGATTAACAGCACTGTCTCGCTTTTGCCGCCAAATGTAAAGGTGACGTTATCGGTCGTAATCGGCAGCGTCGAAGTCACGGTCACACCGGAATCCTTGACCGCACTTCGCTCGTCGAGCGCCGCGCACGTCTGCGTAAAGTCGTCGGGATTGGCGACCGCCAGCAAGTCGTAGCGCGTGATATGCCCGTACTGTTTGGGCGAAAGCGCTATCGACGTATCGCGGATGCCCAGAGCGCAGATCACGAGCGCCGTGCAGCCGGCGATACCAAAGATGGTCATAAGGGCACGCTTTTTGTAGCGGAACAGGTTACGCGCCGCCACCTTGTTCAAAAAGCCCATACGGTGCCAGATAAAGCCGATGCGCTCAAGCAAAATGCGCGAGCCGGCACGCGGGGCCTTGGGACGCATGAGCGAGGCTGGGGTCTCGGCCATCTCGTGGCGGCAGGCGATAATCGTGGCGCCCACCACGCCCACGGCAAACAGCGCCACCGAGACGATTGAGGACACGATGTCGTACGAAAGCAGCATCTGGGGCAGTGAGTACATGTCGTCGAACACCGTGAACAGGAACAGTGGTAGGCCCACAAATCCGACAATGTTGCCAAGCACGCCGCCGATCAGACAAGCCCACAGTGAATAGTTCACGTATTTGGACAGGATACGCCCGCGTGAATAGCCGAGCGCCTTGTACAGACCAATGAGCGTGCGCTCCTCCTCGACCATGCGCGTGGCGGTGGTAAGGCTAATGAGCACGGCGACGACAAAGAAGATGAATGGGAAAACCGTGGCGATGGCTTCGATCGAAGAGCTGTCGCTCTCCACGCTCGAGTAGCTTGTGATGCTATCGCGGTCCTGGATGTACCAAGTGCATTCGCCCAGATCGGAAAGCTCGGTACGGGCATCGGCAAATTGCTGGTCGGCGGCTGCGCGGCGCTGGTTCAAATCGGCCTGTGCCTGAACGCGCTCCTCGCTGCCCTCGGCCATGCGATTGATGTTGTCCTGCTCAACCCCAAAGAGCATATTCGCCTGGCGCTCGGCCGCATCCAAGCTTGCCGGTGTGTCGACCGTCAGTTCCTGAACACGCGCCTTCTCGCGCTCGTCGCGGATCTCCTCGATATTACTCTTGACCTCGTTGATCTTTGTCGTGTAGGCATCGGAATAGGAGTTGAGGCTCTTGGCTCCCTCGACGATCACGTGGACGGCGGAGTAGGAGGAAGATGTCGCGGCATCCTCGCTCACATAGAACCTATAGTCCGCAGCCGAAGCAGCGCGAAAGTCGTTGACGGTCGAGTCGGAGCTCACATCAGTGGGGTCGAGGACCTCGGCCGTAATGGTGTAATCGCCCGCGGCAAACTGGTCCTTAGCGCTTTGGTTCGACGAGCTCGCGTCATTGGCGGCAAAGCTCACGGTATCGCCGAGCTTTTTGCCCGAAGCCTTCAGGAACTTCGATGTCACCGCAACCTCATCGGCGCTCTCGGGCAAATCGCCGTTCACGAGCACCGGCTGATCGATGTTCTCCTTGGAGAGACTTTGCACGACCACGCGCTCGCGCGTTGTGCCCACGGCGGTGTAGGCGGTCTCGGTGTAGATGCCCTCGGCCGTCTCGACGCCGTCGACCTCTTGGATAGCCGAAAGATCGTCGCGCGTAAAGCCATAGGTCGACTGCACGTTAATGTCATAGACACTCTGCTGGTCAAAGTAGGCGTCAACCGAATCGCGCAGATCCTCGCAGCCCGCCTTAAGGCCGCACATCACGCTCACGCCAAGCGCGGTGATGACCACGATTGACAAGAAGCGCTTAAGACTGCCTCGGATTGTGCGGTAAATGCCACGGCGAAAAATCGTCGGGACCATATCGTTTGAGCTTTGAGCAGTGCGGTAGGTCGCGAACTCCCAGTCGCGGTCTGCATGCTCCGTATCGTGGTTTTGGCTGTTTTGGCGATCTTGGTCCATGGGCGCTACCACTCGATCGTCTCGATAGGCACGGGATTTTGCTGGACCGTCTCGCTCTCCACGCGGCCGCTCTTAAAGCGGATCAGGCGATCGGCCATGGGCGCCAGCGCGGAGTTATGGGTGATGATGATGACCGTGATGCCCTGCTTGCGACAGGTGTCCTGTAGCAGCTGCAAGATCTGCTTGCCGGTTTTGTAGTCGAGTGCGCCCGTGGGCTCGTCGCACAGGAGCAGCTTGGGGTTCTTGGCCAGCGCGCGGGCGATGGACACACGCTGCTGCTCGCCGCCCGAAAGCTGCGCCGGAAAGTTAGCAAGACGGTCGCCCAGGCCAACCTGACGAAGCGTTTGCTCGGCATCGAGCGAATCGGGGCAAATCTGCGCCGCAAGCTCGACATTTTCGAGCGCCGTCAGGTTGGGGACCAGATTGTAGAACTGGAAGACAAAGCCGACGTCGGCACGGCGGTATTCCACGAGCTGCGCCTCGTTGGCGGAGCTCACGTCGCGCCCGTCCACCGTCACAGTGCCGGAGGTTACCGTATCCATGCCACCCAGGATGTTGAGCGCCGTAGTCTTGCCGGCACCCGAGGCGCCCAGGATAATGGCGAGCTCGCCGCGCTCAACGGTAAAGCTCGCGCCGTCGAGCGCGTGAATGCGGGCATCGCCCTCGCCGTACGCCTTGATGACGTCTTTGAATTCGATATAAGCCATCGATTAATTCCCATCTGGTCGGATAACTCCTTAGTATTACCCATTTCGCACCGACCAAAAAGGGACAGGTTCATTTTGGCAGGTTTTATATGGGGAAATGGCAGCCATAGATGAGGCGCCGGGAAGGCAGAGAAATCATCGACGGGGTCAGGCCGACCGCCAAACACAACGCATGCATCTCAATCTGTCAGCCAAATCATTCGAACAGCTGTTCGTTTCTATGATATGATTCCGCTATCTAAGCAGGCCAATACGCAGAAAGGCGGCCAACATGGCGTTCGACTTTAAGAAGGAATGCAAGGAGCTCTACAAACCTGCAAGCAAGCCGAGTATCGTAACTGTCCCGCCTATGAGCTACGTTGCCGTTCGCGGCAAGGGCGACCCAAATACCGAAGGTGGCGAGTATCAAAACGCCCTGCCGCTGCTTTACGGAATCGCCTATACCGTCAAGATGTCGAAGAAAGGCTCAAGGAGTATCGAGGGCTATTTCGACTTTGTGGTACCGCCGCTCGAGGGTTTCTGGTGGCAAGACTCCCCGAGTGGCGACATCGATTATGTACGCAAGGACGATTTCAACTTTATCTCGTGCATCCGCCTGCCCGATTTCGTCAGCCGAGATGATTTTGACTGGGCAGTCGCGGAAGCCACGACCAAAAAGAAACTGGACTTTTCCGCCGTCGAGCTGCTTAAAGTTGACGAGGGTCTCTGCGTTCAATGCATGCATACCGGACCCTACGACAGCGAGCCGGCGACCGTAAACGCTATGCATGAATACACGACCGAGCAGGGCTATGTCCCCGACTTCTCAGACACCCGTTTTCATCACGAAATCTATCTCTCCGATCCACGGAATGGTACGCAGGAGAAACTTAAGACTGTGGTTCGTCATCCCATCAAGCGCGCTGAATAGCGTGGAGCGCCGCCCCGTGCATCAGGTTTTAGGCCAGTCAACCAGCCGCCTCCTAGGCCGTCCGGTAATTATCTTGACGCGGCCCGTCGCATCTTATGAGTTTGTCTTGCTAAAGCTGGAAAGCCTCTCAACGACGCGCAACTCCAGCTCTTTTTCTATCAAGAGGCTTAAATGAAATACCAGAAGTCGCGGATATCCATCAACAAACAAATAGCACTATTGACAGAAAACAAGGGTCTTAAGTGCTCTGATCAAAGCGAACTCGAGCGAGTTTTGGTCGAAGCCAACCACTACAGACTGTCGGCCTACTGGTTTCCCTACAAAACCAAATGCAAGTCCGGGATTACCATCTTTCGCGAAGGCACAACATTCGAAACCATCATCTACACGCATGAATTTGACCGAGCCCTCCGGCAGTTAATGTTTGATGCGGTCGGCAGTGCGGTCGGCAGAATTGAGATCTACCTCAGAAGCAGAATTGCCTATCTTGCCTCTGAGGAACGCGGGCCTTTCTGTTACCAAGATGTCGCCATAACGAGGCTCAACTCGGCATGCCCGTCGAGCTCTGCGCCGCACTGGGCTACGCAGCCGTCTTTGGCAGCGCCACCAACACGCTGCTCGCGACCATCCTTATCGGTTGCGAGGTCTTCGGTTTCGGTAATCTGCCGGCGTTCTTCATCGTCTGCGTTGTGGCTTACCTGTTCAACATGGATAAGTCCATCTACGCCCTGCAGGAGCGGGCGTAGATCGATGTCCAGGCAGGTGGTCTCAGCCGGAAACGGCGTCCCACTCTGAGGCTGTATTCCGGGACACGGTTTCCGCTTGGAACGCCATTCGGAAAGCGCATCCCGCTTTAAAACGGAATTCCGGGACGTAGTTTCCGTCTGAGCCTCCATTCGGAAAGCATGTCCCGTTCTTTCACGGCATCTTGGCTATGCAAAGCGCTCGAGTGTTACTCCTCGTACGCGCCCTCAAGCCGAAGCAGCCACTCCTTACGGTCGAGGCCGCCGGCATATCCGTTGAGCGAACCATCGGCGGCAACCACGCGATGGCACGGCACAATAATCGAAATGGGATTACGCGCGACCGCGGCCCCCACGGCACGGGGAGACGCAACGGGTGCTTCGTTTCCCGGTACACGATGTCGAGCCGCAACACGCTGAGCAATCTCGCCATACGTAGCGACCTCGCCACGCGGGATAGAAAGCAGCTCAAACCAAACCTCGCGCTGAAACGCCGTACCAATCATATGCAACGGCGGCGTAAACCGAGGTTCCTGCCCTGCAAAATAAGCATTCAGCCAAGCCCAAGAACGCTCAAGCACCGAAGAGGCCGCACCATTTGCGGGACTTACCGACGACATGCCACCGGTACCAGAAACCGCGTCGGCGCCTTCAACATGTTCGGAGTCTTCCCGGAGAAGCGTGGAGCCAAAATGCTCCTGCCCCTCAAACCAAAGTCCCGTCAGACCGCGGCCATCAGCGGCAAGCAAGATTTCGCCCAAAGGCGAAGCAAACGTCGTCGTGACCACCAGCGGCTCCTTTCAAAACTCCGCAACATAATACCGCGAATTGTGCAGACAACCCCAATCGACCCCAAAGTCACCCTAGGCAGCAGGCGCGAACGCGCCGCAGCTGCCGGCCGCGCCCCACAGTCCCCCAAGGCGGCAGGCGCAAAGCGCCGAAGCCGCCGCCGGGATCAGGGCCCGCAACAGCCACGTGCCCCCACATCAGCCCAGCGGCCCCAACCAACAACGGCCCCATCGCAGGTCGCTTGCAGCAGCGTCACCGCAGGCGGGGGCCGGGCTTGGTTTTCAGAACACTCCGCAGACCAGTGTGGCGCCTTGTCCGCGGCTCCGAAGGAGCAGGACAAGGCGCCACACATGGTCGAGGACGTTCTGAAAACCAAGCCCGGCCCCCGCCGGACAGGTCACACTACTCGCAGAGCAGCTTAGCGATCTGGACGGCGTTGGTTGCCGCGCCCTTACGGATTTGGTCGCCGCAGCACCAGAAAGTGATGCCGCGCGCAGCCTCGGGGTTCGAGATGTCGCGGCGCACGCGTCCGACCCAAATCAGGTCCTGGTCGGACGTATCCATCGGCATGGGGAAGCGATCGTGCGCATCCTCGGCGCTCATGTCGTCAACCAGCTTGACGCCCGGAGCGGCAGCCAGCGCAGCGCGGGCCTCCTCGACCGTAATGTCGCGCTCGAACTCGAGCGTAATGCTCTCGGAGTGCGAACGCAGCACCGGCACGCGCACGCAGGTGCAGTTCACGCGCAGCTCGGGCAGGTGCATGATCTTGCGACCCTCGTTTTGCAGCTTCATCTCCTCGGAGGTAAAGCCCTCCTCCTTGACGCCGCCAATCTGCGGAATCAGGTTGCTCGCCAGCTGGGCGGCGAAGGCGCGCGGCTCGGGAATCTCCTCGCCACGGCCCAGGGCGGCCAGCTGAGCCTCGAGCTCGGCCATACCGGGGGCACCGGCGCCCGAAGCTGCCTGATACGTGGACACGATCATACGCTTCACGCCGGCGAGCTGGTGCAGCGGCCACGTGGGAACCAGGCCGATGATGGTCGCGCAGTTGGGATTGGCGATAAGGCCGTGATGCCACTTGATATCGTCGGCATTGATCTCGGGCACGACCAGCGGCACCTCGGGGTCCATGCGGAAGGCATGGCTGTTGTCGACTACGACGGCGCCGCGCTTGACGGCCTCGGGCAGCAGTTCCTTCGCGATATCGTCGCCGGCGGCACCAAGCACAATGTCACAGCCCTCAAAGGCCTCGGGGCAAGCCTCTTCGATCACGATCTGCTCGCCGCGGAACTCAACGGTCTTGCCCGCAGAGCGCGCGCTCGCCAGCAGCTTGAGCTTACCGACCGGAAACTCCTGCTCGTTGAGGCACTCGAGCATCTGGGTGCCCACGGCTCCCGTCGCGCCCAAAATAGCAACCGTGTACTGTTTCATGCTTCCCCCTTTAAAGGTTGTGGCTTTTGCCCGCACGCCGAGCAGGCCGATTATTGTTGCCAGTGTATACAAGAACGGGGCGGGCACGAAACCCGCCCCGTCGAAACGAAACCGAAACGAAACGCCCCGCCGTAGATTTATGAGACATGTCCCAAAAAAATCAACGGGATGGCAGCTACTTATGGAGCGCGACCAGGGCGGGATCGACCGGCGCGGGAGCCTCCAGGTCGGAGACCTTCACAATGCCGTTCTCGTCGGAGAAGGCACGGTAAATGGTCTGAATCGCCAGGTCGAAGTCCTTCTCCTCGACACCGATAATGATATTGATCTCGTCGCAGCTCTGCGAAATCATACGCACGCTCACGCCGGCCTGACCAAGCATGCCAAACAGATGGCCCGAGATACCTGCACGGCCGCGCAGGTTACGGCCAACGGTAGCGATGAGCGCCAAGCCCTCGACAACCTCGATCTCGAGCGGCTCGACCTCCTGTTGAATGTCGCCCACGAGCGAGTACAGCGAGTCGTGCACATCCTGCTCCTGCACCACGGCGCCAAAGCGGTCGACACCGGTGGGCATGTGCTCGACGGAAACGTCATAGCGCTCGAAGACCGAAAGCGCACGGCGCATAAAGCCGACACGGGGCTTGGTGCGGTCGCGGGCAACGTTGATGGCGACAAAGCCGCGCTTGCCGGTCACGCCGGTAATGATGGGCTCTGCCTCGCCCTCATCGGCCGTCTCGCTAATGATAGTGCCGGGATCCTGCGGCGCATTGGTGTTCTTGATGACCAGCGGAATACCCGCCTCACGCACGGGGAACACGGCCTCCTCGTGCAGGACGCTTGCACCCATGTACGAAAGCTCGCGCAGCTCCTCGTAGGTAACGCGGGCGATGGGCTGAGCCTCGGGAACAATACGCGGATCGGCAGAATAGAAGCCCGAGACGTCGGTCCAGTTCTCGTACAGATCAGCGCCCAGGCACTTGGCCAGAATCGAGCCGGAAATATCGCCGCCGCCACGGTCGAGCAGCTTGATCTGGCCCTCACGCGTCGCGCCGTAGAAACCGGGCATAACAAAGCCGCCCTGCTGGCCGTACTCCTGCACCAGCTCGGAGGTGCGGTTCATGCTGAGCGTACCGTCGTGATGGAACGCCACGACCGTCGCGGCGTCCAGGAACGGTAAGTCCAGGTACTCGGCCATCAGGCGGGCGGTAAAATACTCGCCACGGCTCACAAGCTCCTCGGTAGAGTAGCCGCCCGAGCGGGCGCGCTCGGCAAAGGCCGCAAACTCCTCGCGGATGGGATAGGTGAGCTCCAGCTCGTCAGCGATATCAAAATAGCGCTGGCCAATGTCCTCGAGCAGTTCCTCACACGACACGTGATACTTAACATGCGCGTTAACCAGGTAGAGCAGGTCGGTCACCTTGGTGTCGCCCTTAAAGCGGCGACCGCAGGCGGAAACCACCACAAAACGGCGGGCAGGGTCGGCGTCGACGATGGCCTTGATCTTCTTGAAGTGTTCGGCGTCGGCGACCGACGAGCCGCCAAACTTGGCAATCTTAATCATGGGCTTGAGGTTACCTTTCTAAAAGCCTCTGCAAACCTGTTTTGCGCGCTCTGATACCATGGTTTCACCGATTGGGACCAAGGCATCCGAGGAGCAGTGTTATATGGGAACTTATCATAGTACACGAGGACGCACTTTATCGTGCTCAAGTAAGGTGGCAATCCGCACCGGCATCGCTCCCGACGGGGGTTTGTTTGTCTCGGACGAGCTCGGCACCCAGCAGGTCGATATCAGCTCGCTTGCAGATAAATCGTACTTTGAAATCGCTCAAGATGTGTTGGGAATGTTACTGAATGATTACACGGCCGAAGAAATTTCGGCGTGTGTCGACGAGGCATACCGCGGCACGTTCGCGAGTGAAGAGGTTACGCCGCTCGTCAAACTCGACGCTGCGCCGGGCGCTGACGCCCCCCAGACCTATGTGATGGAGCTCTTTGGCGGCCCCACAAGCGCCTTCAAGGACGTTGCCCTGCAGATGCTCCCCCGCCTCATGGCCCGCACTTCCGCCAAGGACGGCGGCGCTGAGCGCATCATGATCGTCACCGCCACGTCGGGCGACACCGGCAAGGCCGCGCTCGCCGGTTTTGCCGACGCTCCGGGCACGGGCATCACCGTCTTTTATCCCGAGGGCAAGGTCAGCCGCGTCCAGAACCTGCAGATGTCCACGCAGGAGGGCAACAACGTCGCCGTCTGCGGTATCCGCGGCAACTTTGACGACGCCCAGAGCGCCGTCAAGCGCATCTTTGCCGATAAGGAGCTTGCCGAGCGTCTGGAGGCCGCCGGCACGGTGCTTTCGAGCGCCAACTCCATCAATATCGGTCGCCTGGTACCGCAAGTCGTCTACTACTTTGCCGCCTATGCGCAGCTGCTGCGCGCCGGCGCCATCGAGGCCGGCGACGCCGTGGAGTTCTGCGTACCGACCGGCAACTTTGGCGATATCCTGGCCGGCTACTACGCCAAGCGCATGGGTCTGCCCGTCGCCAAGCTCGTCGTGGCGAGCGACAAGAACAACGTGCTTGCCGACTTCCTGACCACCGGCGTTTACGACCGTAACCGCCCGTTCTTCACGACCATCTCGCCGTCGATGGACATCCTTATTAGCTCCAATCTGGAGCGCATGCTGTACTTCCTGTCCGATGGCGACTGCGAGCTTGTTGCCGGCCTTATGGAGCAGCTGGCACAGACTGGTCGCTACGAGGTTCCCGCCGACCTGCTGGCAAAGATTCAGAGCATCTTTGGCTGCGGTTGGGCCAGCGAGGACGAGGTCCGCGCTGCCATCAAGAGTTGCTGGGATGCGAACGGCTACGTGATCGACCCGCATACTGCTTGCGGCTATCACGTCTTTGAGCAGGTCGCTCCCGCCGAGGGTGCCAAGGCCCGCGTGCTGCTTTCGACCGCAAGCCCCTACAAGTTCCCGCGCGCCTGCTGCGACGCCCTGGGCCTCGACGTTCCCGAGGATGATTTTGAGGCTATGCGCGTACTCGAGCAGGCCACCAACACGGTCGCCCCGAGCCAGCTCGCCGAACTCGAATCCAAACCCGTCCGCTTCGAAGACGTCTGCGACGTAGCCGACATGGCCAACTACGTAGAGCAGGCTGCAAAAAAGATGGCTACCAACTAAACCCTTACTAGGCGCCGGCGAAAGCCGGCGCACCTTCTTTCATCAGATAACCCCCGGGATGATGACGAACTGACATGCGGGTCTGCCTGTTTAGTTCGTCGCGAGTTCCGCACGAGCCGGAAAGCACTTAATGTGCTTTCCGAGCGAGCCAGGACTGCCCGAGCAGCGAACTAAACAGGCAGACCCGCCCAGGAGGACCCACATGATCAAGATCACCGTCCCAGCAACAAGCGCCAACCTAGGCATTGGCTACGATACCCTCGGCATGGCCGTCAGCCTCTACTCGCACTTCACCTTCGAGCGCGCCGACAAGCTCACCATCACGGGCTGCCCCGAGGAGTTCCAAAACGAGAATAACCTGGTCTATGTGAGCTTTGTCGATGCTCTGGCCGCGTGGGGCGAGCCGGCTTTCCCCGTTGCCATCGACATTCAAACCGACGTGCCCGTCGCCCGCGGCCTGGGTTCCAGCTCCACCTGCGTCGTCGCCGGCATTATGGCGGCCGCCGCGCTGACGGGCCACACCGTCGACCGTGCCGAGCTCGTCCGCATTGCCACCGAGGTCGAGGGCCATCCCGATAACGTCGCCCCCGCCATCCTGGGCGGCGCCGTCTGCTCCTTTACGCCGACCGACTCGCTGCCCCAGTGCCTGCGCTACGAGGTGAGCGATCGCTTGCGTTTTATTACCGTGATTCCGCCCTACGAGGTGCATACGAGCGAGGCGCGCAAGGTTGTGCCACAGGAGATTCCACTCTCCACCGCCGTATGGCAAATGGGCCGCATCGCCGGCATGACGCGCGGCCTGGAGACCGGCGACCTTGACCTGATTGCCGCCGCCAACGACGACCGCATCCAGGAGCCCTATCGCCGCCGCCTCATCCCCGACTACAACGCCGTGCGCGACACCTGCCTTAACGGCGGTGCTAAGACCATCTGGATCAGTGGCTCCGGCTCGACCCTCATGGCCGTGACTGACGACACCATCGTGGCAAAGTTCCTGCAGGTCAAGCTGCGCGAGCAGTTCCCCAAATGTGAGACGCATATTCTAACGTGCGACACCGAGGGCGCCCAGATCGAATACCTGTAGCGCCCTGCCTCATTGCTCTCACCGGCCCCCTCGGGGCTTCCCCTGAAAACGTCCTCGATCATGAATTGCCCCGTCGTGCGCTTCGCGCGACGGGGCAATTCGATCTGACGCTCCTATTTGGCAAGGTGTTTTTTAGAATCCATTTTGTGCTCGGCCTCGAAGGCTTGCCTGTCCCAATCGAGCGGAAGTCCGGCCTCGACCCACGCCTCGTAGGCCCTCCTTATGGGCTTGAGCTCCCTTTGGCCCCTCTCCAGCATCGAGATGTACTTCTCGCT
>NZ_JBBNLU010000030.1:0-916 GCF_040092335.1 Collinsella sp. CLA-ER-H8
TGCCGTCATCTGGCGGACCCTCCCTGCCGACCGCCTGCTCCATCGCGTCGATCGCGACCTTCTCGGTGATGCGCTCGGACATTGACCAGCCCACGACCTTGCGGGAGAAGGCGTCTATCACGGCTGCGAGATAGAGCCACCCTTCTCTTGTGGGTATGTAGGTGATGTCGCCCACCCAAAGCCTGTTGCGCTCGCCCACGGTGAAAGCGCGCTCTACCAGGTTCAACCGAGGGTCTCCCGGCTCGACCTTCTTCTGGATGCGGTGTTTTCGGGTCGCGCCCTTTCCGGCAAGTCCGAGCTTCTGCATGATGCGGAGCACGCGCTTCTCGCTCACGACGATGCCGCTTTTTCGCAGTTCGCGGTTGATGCGCCGGTAGCCGTAACGGCCCTTGTGCCGCTCGAAGGCCTCGACGACGAAACCTTCGATCGCCTCCCGCTCTATCTGGGTGTCGGACTTCTTCCGGCCGAGATACTCGTAGAAACCGGATTTCGAGACTTTCATCAGCCCGCATGCCTTCTTGATGGGGCCGATCTCGCCCCTATGCTCTTTGAGGAACTCGAACCTCACGCATGGTCTTGACTCAAGAAGGCCCGGAAATTTTTTAGTATCTCGTTCTCGCGCTCGAGCTCCTCGACCTTCTTCTTGAGCTTCACGATCTCGTAGTCCTTGTTGATCTTCGGGGAGCCGTTTCCGGGGAACGCGCCGTCTCCCATCTCCTCGTATTCGCGGGCCCATCTTCTCAGCGTCGAATCCTTTATGCCGAGTTCCTCCGATAGGCCTTTGACCGTCATTTCCCCGGACAGGACCACCTTTGCCGCCGAGACCTTGAACTGCCTGTCGTATCGCTTTCTTCTTTGGGTCATCTTGAACACCTTTCGCTCTTAACTAGGTGTCCAATTCATCATACCCACTCCA
>NZ_JBBNLU010000031.1:0-750 GCF_040092335.1 Collinsella sp. CLA-ER-H8
TCAGGTCGAGGTTCCGCGGCATGGGAGGGCCGAGGCTGATGGAGGAGCTCCCCTCCGTGCGCGCCGAGGGCGCGCTGGGCGCCGCGCTCGGAGCGCTGGCGGACCTGTGGGCGGCGGCGCGCGACGCGGCGCTCGACATGGAGCGCGCGATCGAGGCGTCCCTGGAGGAGAACTGCCCCGCGCTGCTGGCGATGTACGGGTGCGGGCCCGTGAGCGCGGCCAAGCTCGCGGTCGCGGCCGGGGACAACCCGGGCAGGCTGCGCTCCGAGGCGTCGTTCGCGGCGATATGCGGCGCCTGCCCCATCCCCGCCTCGAGCGGCAAGACCGTGAGGCACAGGCTCAACAGGGGCGGCGACCGGCAGGCGAACAGCGCGCTGCACGAGATCGCGAGGCAGAGGGTCATGCGCGACCCCGAGACCGCCGAGTACGCCGAGAGGGCCAGGGGGCGGGGAAAGAGCGACAGGGAGGTCATGAGGTGCCTCAAGCGCTACGTGGCCAGGGAGGCGTACCGGGCGCTGATGCGCCCGCACGAGATCAGGAGGCCCGAGGACGCCTCGGAGCTCGTGGCGGCCAGGCGCGCGGCGAAGGTCAGCCAGGTGAGGGCGGCGTCCATACTGGGCACCAGCGAGAAGTACATCTCGATGCTGGAGAGGGGCCAAAGGGAGCTCAAGCCCATAAGGAGGGCCTACGAGGCGTGGGTCGAGGCCGGACTTCCGCTCGATTGGGACAGGCAAGCCTTCGAGGCCGAGC
>NZ_JBBNLU010000032.1:0-727 GCF_040092335.1 Collinsella sp. CLA-ER-H8
CATCGCGCCGAGAGTACTGCGGGGTCAGCCCGTGGGAGGCCAGGGCGCCGCTGACCGGTGGACGGCACCGAGCCGTACGCTTGAACTGAGAAGGGGGGAGGCCTCGCGGCCTCCCCCTTTTTGCGTTATATAAACCGACATTTGCTCTATCTGTTTTAGGGGTGTCCGGATTGGCTTTAGTCGAGGGCATCTTTGTCGTCCGCGGTGAGGTAGAGCCGATCTTTTTGCTTATGTCGCTTTCTGGTGGCGCTCAGTTGGCTACAGGGTTCTGTCGCCACGTATATCCGGACGGATCTTTTGCTCCTTATTTCCAGTAAATCAATTAAGGGACGTTGTTTCAATCAAATACACTTCGCCAGCGAGGGCTCTATCTAATTGGTGATAGAGCCCTCGCTGGCGTTTTATAGGTTTGTTAACGTTGTCCTTCAATTTATGACGGGCTTACTAGCGGAGACCGACGAGGGTATAAAGATGCTATGTCTACAGTGGACAGCATGATTCCCGAGGTCATACGGTCTGTCCAAGGTTTATGACCATATGTGTGACTCTGAGCAACTCGGAGCCCAGTTAATTCATTTGTGAACAAAATATGGAGTGCGCGATTCCCGCCCGCGGGACCCCTCCGGTCTGGCAATATATCTCCTTGCCGCGCGGCCCGGTGGAACCGGATGAGCCGCGGGGCGTGCACCTTGAGAACCGGATACTGCGAGGATGGACACACCAGATG
>NZ_JBBNLU010000033.1:0-671 GCF_040092335.1 Collinsella sp. CLA-ER-H8
CGAGGCCGCGGTCGACCTGTCGGACCGGCGGTGGCTTGAGCTGCTCGCCGGGTTCGGCGGGGCGTGGGGGATCGCCCGCTCCGGGGCCGGGGGCCCGCGGGCCGAGGCCGCCGGGGAGGCCGCGGCCGCCTCCACCGCGCCCCCGCCGGCGCTCGTCGAGGCCGAGAACAGGCAGGTCAGGTTCCTGGCCGCCCGGATATCGGAGGCCCTCGACGAGGCCGGGGCCCTCGAGGCCGAGACGGCGGCGCTGCTCGAGGGCGACGAGACCTACGCGTGCCTGCTCACCGTGCCCGGCATCGGCCCGAGGACCGCGGCGCAGCTCGCGGTGTCGGTCGACATCGGGAGGTTCCCGGACCACGACCACCTGGCCTCGTACTGCGGCATAGCCCCGAGGGTGAGGAGCTCCGGCACGTCGGTGAGGTCGGTCAGGGCGTCCAGGCGCGGCGACGCGAGGCTCAAGTCCCTGCTGATCTTCTCGTGCAACAGCCTGGTGAGGTCCTCGGGGCGCTACGGCGAGTACTACCGGGCCTGCAGGGCGCGGGGAATGGGGCACGGGCGGGCGCTCAAGGCCGTCGCGAGGAAGCGGCTCAGGGCGATATACGCCGTGATGCGCGACCGGGTGCCCTACCGGGAGTAGCCCCGACGGTTGACAAAACTATAGGAACACCCAA
>NZ_JBBNLU010000034.1:0-600 GCF_040092335.1 Collinsella sp. CLA-ER-H8
GGGAAGGAGGAGGGCGCCTAGGCGCCGAAAGCGGCACATCCGCGTTGGCGAATCCGGCGTATCCGCGTTGGCGCGATTGGCGAAAATGCGTTGGTGGAAATGGTGAAAATTATATTGACGCTAACAGGCGATCGCGGCGGCCGGGGAGCCGGCCTGCATCGCGATGGAGGGGACGTCGTCCTACGGGGCGGGCCTCACCAGGCACCTCGCGTCGCTGGGGATGCCCGTGCGCGAGGCGCTCTCCCCGGCGAGGACGCAGAGGAGGCGCCCGGGGCAGGGAAAGTGCGACGAGGCGGACGCGGAGAGGGCCGCCCGCGCGGCGATGTCCGGCTCAAGGCTCGGGACCCCCAAGAGCCAGGACGGGTGGGTCGACGGGGTGCGCTGCATGCTCGCGGCGCGCTCCGGGGCGGTGAAGGCGCGGACCTCGGCGATCAACACCGCGAGGTCGCTGCTCACCACCGCGCCGGAAGGGCTCAGGTCGAGGTTCCGCGGCATGGGAGGGCCGAGGCTGATGGAGGAGCTCCCCTCCGTGCGCGCCGAGGGCGCGCTGGGCGCCGCGCTCGGAGCGCTGGCGGACCTGTGGGCGGCGGCGCGCGACGC